>JALVFC010000338.1 GCA_027030285.1 Thiotrichaceae bacterium
TATTCACTGGTCGTACGCCCGCAGCCAGGACACGCCACGACCTGCGGGGTAAAGGAGCGCAACCCCAGAGTTTGCAGAATTTCCTGTGCCACAATCACTTCCTTCTCACGGGGAGCACCTGGCTCTGGTGTCAGGGAAATGCGGATCGTGTCGCCAATTCCCTCCTGCAGTAACACCGATAACGCCGCAGTCGAGGCGACAATGCCCTTGCTGCCCATACCCGCTTCTGTTAACCCCAGATGTAGCGGATAATCACACTGCTTTGCCAGATCCCGGTAGGTACGTATCAAGTCCTGCACGCCACTTAATTTACAGGAAATAATAATCTGGTCGTGTGCCAGACCATATTCTTCCGCTTTGGCAGCACTGGATAAAGCAGACTCAATCAGTGCATCATGCATCACCTGCTCAATCTCCAACGGCTTGCTCAGGCGTGAATTCTGATCCAGCATACTGGCTAATAACTCCTGATCCAGAGACCCCCAGTTGACACCAATACGAACCGGCTTTTCATAGCGACAGGCATATTCAATCATTTTTGCAAACTGCTCATCACGCCGTTTGCCTTTGCCCACATTACCAGGATTAATACGATATTTGGCTAGTGCCTCAGCACATTCCGGATGTGCCTCAAACAACTTGTGCCCATTAAAGTGGAAATCACCAATAATAGGCACATCACAGTCCATCTTGAGCAACCGTTCACGAATCTCTGCAACCGCTCCTGCGGCTTCGCGTGTATTTACCGTTATGCGTACCATCTCGGAACCCGCTGCTGCCAGCTCGGCAATCTGAAGCGCCGTGCGCACGACATCTTCTGTATCGGTATTAGTCATGGATTGCACAACCACAGGATGTTCACTACCAACAGAAACATGCCCTACTTTAACACTCACTGTGGGGTGGCGTTTGATTGAGTTAGTCATCTATACTTATCGAGGAATTTATTAATGAAGGTGGCAATCTTACCATGCAGATATATCAAGACACATTGCAAATTAGCACTCACGGCAGAAACACTTACAACATCACGCATGAGGTAGACAAGATTATTCAGCAAAGTGGCATTAGTACAGGCTTGTGCCATGTATTTATACACCACACCAGCGCATCACTTATCATCACAGAAAATGCAGACCCCGATGTACGTCATGATCTGGAAACTATCTTTTCCAGGCTGGCTCCTGACGCTGACCCCGCCTACCGTCATATTCTGGAAGGGGCTGATGATATGTCTGCACACGTCAGGAACGTACTCACCCAGACAGAGATAACCCTGCCGGTTAGCAGAGGTCATTCAGCAATGGGAACCTGGCAGGGGCTTTTTCTCTGGGAACACAGAACAGGACGTTTTTCCAGAAAATTAACAGTAACCGTGACAGGGAAAACCTGAGTGACGTAAAGAAAAGATCAGCCCCGCATTGCATACAGGCTATGCTACCCGAGTTCCTTTATAAATTTATTGAACTCTTCTGCGATCTGCTCATGGCGCATGGCGTAAATCATATTCGCCTGCATATAACCCAGCTTGGAACCACAGTCATGGCTTCTGCCCGTAATCTTGAAAGCATCCACCTGCTCTTCCTGAATCAGCAGATCAATCGCATCCGTCAGCTGGATTTCTCCACCAGCACCCGGTGGCGTATCTTTGAGGAAATCCCAAATACGCGCAGACAGCACATAGCGTCCTACAATTGCCAGATTAGAAGGCGCTTCATTCCGTGGAGGCTTCTCGACAACCGCAGCAATCTTGCCTGACTCACCTTCTGCCAGTTCGATACCTTCAATATCCACGACACCATAGCTACTAACCGCCTCCATAGGCACAGGCTCAACCATAATCTGACTGGCAGCACTTTGCTCATACACCTGAATCATCTTCGCCAGGTTATCGGTCGTCAGGTCGCTATCCACCTCATCAATCAGTACATCTGGCAGCAACACTGCAAAGGGTTCATGCCCAATTACAGGCAATGCACATAGCACCGCATGTCCCAGACCTTTTGCCACACCCTGACGCACCGCTGTAATGGTCACATCTTCAGGGATAATGGCACGCACCTCAGCCAACAAAGCATCCTTACCACGCTTTTCCATCTCGGTTTCCAGCTCATAGCTGACGTCAAAATGGTTTTCAATGGCAGCCTTGCTGGAATGCGTCACCAGCACAATTTCGGTAATCCCGGCTGCTACACATTCATTTACAATATACTGAATCAGCGGCTTATCGACCACAGGCAGCATTTCTTTAGGGATGGCTTTGGTGGCGGGTAGCATGCGCGTACCCAGACCTGCTACAGGCAGGACGGCTTTGGTTATTTTTTTGTCGTTCACTACATTACCCTGAAGATAAAATGCTCTATTATAACGAAGTAAGCTGGGTAATCCATGAACTTATAATTACCACAGACAGGGGGTGTCATTTTTGTGAAAAGCAAGGCGATGCAACAACCATACTATACTTTTGCATGACTTCGCTCCTCAGCACTAACATTTAGGGGCAAAACAAGACGTGCCCCTCCAATATATTAATCTGAACTAGTACAATCCGCTGTTTCACCATAAGGGCTTTGTGCGTTGGGAGTCAGAACAGATAGATCCGTAATATCATCCTGAAGCACTGAGAGACGGAAAGAAGCGCTTTCTTCATACTCTGAACCAGCTAAAGTTGTTCGGACAAGTAGTTTCTGGTCACTCCATAAGGCTCTGCTTTTAGGATAAGTCACCTTCAAAATCACGGAACCATCAGCCCCCGTAACTGTATTGCCAGTGACTGTAGCATCATGTGTTGGCTCCAGCTTGCCATCACTATCCTTATCCTCACCAGAATCCAGATTACCATTATTATTTGTATCTTCGCTGATACACCGTGTAGCCGCAATGTAAGTAGGCGGGTTTGTCAGCGGCAATGCAACACTGGCGTCATTCCATACATCAGCAATACCGTCACCATTCGTATCAACTGGAATCATCTTGCCTTTATAGAAAGCTGTTGGAACCAATGATGCATTAATATTCTGGTTTGCAACCGGGTTGCCAGCACTATCCGTAACGATGACAATAAAGTTTTGGGTATAAGTTAAATCAGTTGCTTCCAGTTTGTTATTGGAGCCCAGTACAATGCGTAGCGCATTCCCGCCAACCGTTAGATTAATCGTGTCAGTTATCGTCGACGAACCCTGCACATTACTGGTAATAACAACACCATCTGTTTCACTACTGGTATTTCCGGCTGTATATTCTACGCTAGCCCTACCCAATGAGTCCGTCTTGGCTTGAGATGAACTTAATTGACCATTCACTGCATCATTCAGGTTAAACGTAATAATTTTGTTTTTTACCGGATTGTTATTTGCGTCCTTGATAGTCGTAGTAATCGTACTTTTACCCAAAGGCTTCACTACTGAAGGAGATGCTTGGGTACTGATATACACCGGATTATCAGCAACAAACTCAACGTCTTTCAACACTGCCTGCAAACCATCAACCGATGCTGTGATTACTGCACTGCCTGAATTTGCAGAGCTGATTGAAAAGCTTGCTACACCATTGCTGCCTGTTACGACACTTGATGATGACAAGTTTCCGCGCGTACTGCTCAACTGAATTGTTTTACCGGCTACCGCAGTACCATTAACTTTATATACGATATTAATTGTCTCATTTGTATTAACCGGAATTTCCAGAATATCAGGATCGCCATTTGTGACATCGTTGGCTTTATCAGTTGTTGATGTCAGCGTAAACTCATCTCCAGCACCCGCTACATTGATGGTAGTCTCGGTATCCGCACCAAAATTACTAGTGCTCAACGTACACGCACCCTGTGCCGTACCAGTAACAGAAAATTCAAACTCACCTGCTGTACTCAAGGTATTGCCTGTAGCATCAATTGTGCAGGCTCCCGAAGAAACAGTTGGCAGGCTGATTGTACGATTTGCAATAGGGTTATTACCTGAATCTCTGGCCACCAGTTTATAGGTGGCAGGCACATTCAAGGTAATACTATCAGGTCCCTCAATAGCAACTGTTGTACCAACAACTTCAACCTGCAAAGTCTCTGTCTTATCTCCAGAGGTTGCAGTAACTGTTAATAAACGATTATCCGGGATACCCGGACTTAATTCACTTGTCTTGATTGAAGAGCCTGATACAGGTGTTAAATCAGCATTGTTATCAACAGAAATCTGCACATTAGGGTTATCGAGTAACACATTATTCTGATCTTTCGCAATCACAGATAATGTTACTGAATTACCCGCCGCAGACTGTAACTGAAAAGCACTGGATGAGAGACGTAACGTGCTAATTTCAGAGCTGGCAGTTCCTGTAGAACCTCCACTCCCGGTATTTGGGTTGGATGAAGTACCACTTCCAGTAGTGCTATCAGTAGAACCTGTACTTCCTGATGATGAACTATCACCAGAAAAACCACTCCCACCACAAGCGACAAGAGAAAACGAAAGGATAAAAGGGAATATTAGACGTGTAGATCGCTGGAGCACCATAAAACTGCCTCTTTTTTTATTTATTGTTGTTTTTATTTTATTAGTTGTAGAAACTATCCGATAATCTACCATATATCTGGATCTGGAAAATATTTTACAGATTAATGGAGGACTGTTATCGCCTTGAGTGATCTTCCTCTTTCCTCCATACTCTCTTCCCCACTTCTATCTCTGAATACGACAACAACAATGACGCGAGCCCTCAGCATTAAAGACCTGCATAAAACCTATGATAACGACGTACATGCCCTGAAAGGCATCAATCTGGATATCGAAGCGGGCGATTTTTTTGCCTTGCTCGGAGCCAATGGCGCAGGCAAGTCCACCACCATTAACCTGATTTGCTCGCTGGCTAACAAAACCTCTGGCAGCATCTCTGTTTTTGGGCATGATATTGATACTGAGCGCGAACGGGTCAAGGAGCAAATCGGTCTGGTTCCGCAGGAATTTAATTTCAATATCTTTGAGCCAGTTCGGGAGATTATTATTAACCAGGGCGGTTACTACGGTATTCCCCGTGCAGATTGTATTGAAAGGGCGAATGAGCTACTGCATACGCTTGATCTTTGGGATAAACGCCATGAGCAGGCTCGCGGCTTGTCTGGTGGCATGAAACGTCGCCTGATGATTGCACGTTCCATGATCCATCAGCCTCGCTTGCTGATTCTGGACGAGCCTACTGCGGGGGTTGATATTAATATTCGTCGCTCTATGTGGGAGTATCTACAGGCGATTAATGAAGCTGGCACGACGATTATTTTAACGACGCATTACCTGGAAGAAGCTGAAAGTCTGTGTCGCAATATTGCCATTATTAACAAGGGCAATATTGTTGAGAACACCAGCATGAAAGCCTTGCTTAACCGACTGGATACTGAGACTTTTATCCTTGATGCCAGAGATCCGGTATCCCATTTACCGGCTACTGATGACTTTATCATCAGGCAGCGGGATGAGCATACGCTGGAAGTTACGATTAACAAGTCCCGTTCACTGAATATCATGTTTGAATATTTCACCACTCACGATATTCGCATTATGAGTATGCGCAACCGCAGTAACCGCCTGGAGCAGTTATTCGTTGAATTGCTGGAGGAAGATAACGCATGACACCCGCACAGATCAGTACCGCCTTTAGTACGATTTTTATCAAGGAAATGAAACGCTTCTTGCGTATCTGGATTCAGACACTATTCCCTCCTGTGATTACGACAACCTTGTATTTTGTTATTTTCGGCAACCTGATTGGTAAGGCAGTGGGGGATATGAGCGGCTTTAAGTACAGTGAGTTTATTGCGCCCGGGCTGATTATGATGGCGGTGATCAACAATTCCTACGCCAATGTGGTCTCCTCATTCTTTGGTGCCAAATTTCACGGCAATATACAGGAAATGATTATTTCACCACTGCCCAGTACGGTCGTCTTGCTGGGTTTTGTCAGTGGCGGTGTTGCCAGAGGCTTGCTGGTCGGTCTGTTAGTGACGGCGGTATCCCTGTTTTTCACCCATTTACACATCTACAACCTGTGGATCGTCATAGGGGTCGTATTCCTGACTTCTCTGTTACTGGCACTTGCCGGGTTTATTAATGCATTTTACGCAAAAAATTTTGATGGCATGAATATTGTGCCTATCTTTATTCTCGGTCCACTGACTTATCTGGGTGGAGTGTTTTATTCAATTTCCATGTTACCTGAATTTTGGCAGAAAGTTTCTCAACTTAACCCTATACTGTATATGGTTAACGGCTTTCGCTATGGCTTTCTGGGTGTAGCCGATACCCCTGTCAGTACAACTTTTGGAATGCTTGTCATAATGAACTGTGTGCTTTTCTTATTCGCCGTGTATTTGCTAAAAAAAGGCAAAGGTATACTGGACTAAAGTGAAGGCTGCGTGATGAATACTCCCTGGTTTCACTATCCAGACAACACCTGGACCTATGAAACAGCTACCGTCATCGGTGCTGGTATTGCTGGGCATCAGGTTGCCAGACATCTTGCCAAACGGGGTTGGCGTGTAACCATTATCGACCGCCACCCCAGCTATCCGGAAGAAGCCTCAGGCAATGCAGCCGGTATTATTTCCCCAAAAATCACCGCCACCCCAAGCCTCGGAGAACACTTTTACACACAATGCTTTAATTACGTCATACAGCAGTTTACCGATATTCCGGTACTGACACCCTATCTACATCCCTGTGGCGTACTCAAGCTTGCCTGTAAAGAACGTGACCTGACACGCTGGCAAAAGATAAGCGAGCGCAACTTCCCCAAGCAACTCGTACGCTGTGTGACCGCAGCAGAAGCCAGTAAACTTGCCAATATCCCGATTCATCACCCTGCCCTGTTTTTCCCGATGGCAGGCTGGGTCGAGCCAGATGTTTTCTGTGAAGGGCTGGGCTTTCACCACAATATCCAGTACAAATTATCCAGCGAGGCAATAAGCCTGCACTATCGCAATGACAACTGGGAAGTTTGGGACAGTCAGCAACAGATTATTGCCTTAAGCGAAGCCCTGATCATCTGTAGTGGACAAAACTTCGACTTCATTCCGTTGCAAGAATTACCCAGAATGCCAGTAGCAGGGCAGACCACCCTGGTCAGTTCAGGAGAACTAGGCGAGCAATTAAATACCGTCATTGACCATGAGGGCTATATCACGCCACGGAAAATTCAGCACAACCGCTATCATCTGATTGGTGCATCCTATGATGCAGGCTCTTCCAGCAGTGAGTTTGAGCCAGAAAGTGACCAGCAAAACCTGCAAAAACAACAAAGCTGTTTGCCCGAGCTCGCCGCAGAGCTGGAAATCGCCAGTGAACATGGACACCATGCCGTGCGCATGACCACACCAGATCGTTTACCTTATGTCGGAGCTGTACCCAGACTGGCTCAATATGAACAGGATTATGCTGACCTGCAACATGGCAGACACTGGAAAGAATACCCACCTGCCAGTTATTACCCGGGTCTGTTTATGGCAGCAGCCTTTGGCTCACACGGCATGACAACCGCTGCGCTATGTGCTGAAACCCTGGCATGTTTGATTAATAATGAGCCATTGCCATTTGATACAGAAATCGTCAATGCACTGCACCCTGCTCGTTTCTGGATACGCCAATTAAAACGTACAGGAAATATTCATTAAAAGTCCATATCCTGACAAGGATTAATTAGAGAGGCTCATTTCACAGTCGGACGATCTTCTGCAAGCCACCTTGTAATCCCATGTTTGACGTTATAGACCGTGTGATAGCCAAGCTGACTGGTTAATATTTGTGCAGCAATTCGGGTGCGATTTCCGGTACGGCAAATGAGGATAACGGGCTTCTCAGCAGGCGCGATTTTCTTTAACTCTGGAACCAGTTGCGGATTTATCGCCCCGGTGCTGGAAAAGAATGTAAGCTTCTTGCTACCGGGGACAACGCCTGTTTGTGCCCACTCATCCGGGCGACGGATATCAATCAGGGTGACTTTTTTATCCAGTAGCAATTCCAGCTGGTCGTTTGAAATATCCACCACACCAGTACCAGTAGGTATCTCCGCCTGATTTGTTGGAGGCTGATTCACATTCCCCGTATTACAGGCACTGATTGTCAGAATGACCACAGCGTATAGCAAAAACTCTAAAACCGTCTTTCTGGTGTCTTTTATCATTTTATTTCCTTAATGAATGAGTGGAACTTAACTATCCCCGCAATGCATGCAGGTTACATAGCTTGGTTTAATATAATGAGTAAAATTATAACAACATGATCAGATTATCAAACGGTCTTCCCCTGCAGGGCAGACAATTTCCATATCCGCAACCGTACCTTCTGGAAACTCCTGGGATGCCACCCACACCTGTGTGATCACGTCACTGACTTCAGGCAGCTTTTTCAGTGTTGCTACCGTACGCTGATGATCAAAGAAAGCAAAAGGTTCGTCGAGAATAATAAACTGCTTGTCATTTTCGTTGGTTTTAGCCAACTCTTCGGACATAGCAATGCGCAATGCCAGCATGATCTGGCGCTGGGTACCAGATGAAATCTCGTCAAAGTCCATAAAGTCGTTTTTCTCTTTTGAGAAAACCGCCACATTCAAGTCTTCATCAATCTTTACATTGCTGTAATGATCATTGGTAAAGAAGGGTAAAATCCTTCCTGATGCCTTGGTAATAGCGTAATTAAATTTGTCCGTAAATTCCTTGGCCGAAGCTCGTAACAACTCAATCGCCTTGTTTTGAACTTTAATATTGCGTGTATGCTGGCGGATGCTGGAATCGTAATCAGCAAGTTTTTTTCTAAATGTAGCGGCTATTGCAGTACGCTCCATTTCGGTTTCAATTTCTTTATTCAGCACCTCCAGATGTGCAGCGTTATGCCGCTGTTGCTCCTTCATATGACTCCGCATCACTCTGACAACATCTTCGGTTTCAGAGGTATCTGCCTGATATTCACAGACTTGTTCAGTAAGTGTATGAATCTTGCCAAGCTGCTTATAATCAGCCTTTATGTCAGTCAGACCTCCCTCCCCTGCTTTTCTAACCAGTTCCAAACTACGAGGCGGGAACGAGTCGCTAAGTGAAGTGGTGACGTGCTT
>JALVFC010000339.1 GCA_027030285.1 Thiotrichaceae bacterium
AATCATCAGAGAAGCCCGCAAGAATATCCAAAACCTCTAATAAGTTCTTCCGCTTAGGACGAATAACAAGCTCGTCACCCCGCCTGAAAATCTCAACCTCATCAACATCAAGCTGTAATTCACGGGGGATACGAACCGCCTGTGAATTTCCACTTTTAAAAACACGAGTTGTGATATGTGGTGTAGTTGTAGCAGTAGGATCAGTCATAAATCACCTTATGTATATATTCAATGTATATACTTTAGCATACTTAAACAACGCCTCCAAATACAAAAAACTCCCTCTACCAGGAGGGAGCTGGGCTGACGGGAAAGAGGCAAATAAACCATGATGGTCACATTCGTATCCCAGTGCGAGAAAAAATCACTCCCCAAAACCAGACGAGTGCTGGATGCCTTTGCCAATCGCATAGGCAACCGTACATGGCAAACCGTCATAACCAATGAAGGCTTGATTGCAGTTAAAAAGCTACTCAGACAAACCGCCACTAAAAATACAGCAGTTAGTTGCCACTGGATACGCAGTCGCTCAAGATCAGAATTGCTATGGGTGGTGGGGAATAAGGATAAGTTTAATGCTGAGGGATATGTGCCGGTTAATTATACTGATCAGGAAATTGATCAATTTATGGATAAAAACACATTCAAGGTTTTGCCTGTTATACAGGCAGCAGCTTCTATTTCTGCATTATTCCATGATTTTGGCAAGGCAACAGTTTTATTCCAAAACAAGCTTGACCCGAATAAAAAGACCGAAAACTTTGAACCTTACCGACATGAATGGATATCTTACCGACTATTTCAGGCATTTGTTGGTGAAAAAACAGATATTCAGTGGCTGGAAAATCTAAGCGAAATTGATAGAAGGGGCTACCCAGATTGTTATAAAGATAGAGAAGAAGATTCAATAAATGCCCCAAAACTGACAGAATTACCAGCCTTTGCCCGTTTGGTTGCTTGGCTAATAATAACCCATCACAAATTACCTGTTTATCCTGCTTGGAAAGAATCTGAAAACAGTCCGCCGTCACTAACAGAACTTGAAAATCAAGACATTCAGGCTTTATGGAATTCTCATCAATGCAAGGATCCTGACCAGAAAGAACGGATAAAAGATAACTGGAAATTATGTGATTTACCCATAAAAAGCAGCCAATGGAGATCTATGGCTTGTCGTATTGCAACTCGTACTTTAGTCCAGTTAAGACCTTGGTTGGAAAACCAAACCAACTGGCTTGAAGAACAACTATTTGTTACACACATTTCCAGATTATGTCTCACTCTGGCAGATCACTACTATTCATCTTTAAGCTTAAAACAGGCATTTGAAAAAGGGGCAGAAGAATGGCGTAATCCTCACTATAAAGTTTATGCCAATACCGAATGGTCGGACAAAGAACATAAAAAAGTTTTCAAGCAACAACTGGATGAACATTTAACGGGTGTTGCCAAACATGCAAAAGATATAGCCAAAAAACTACCTGGATTAAACAGATCACTTAATCCCCTGGAGCCAAATGACAATCTGACAAAAAATGTTGGGTTTGATGAAACAGATAAAGAAAAGAAAAAAGAGCTGAAGAATAAATTTGGATGGCAGGATAAGGCACGCAGACTAACGGAAAAAATTGGCAAAGACACACTGCTGAAGAATGGTTTTTTTGGCATTAATATGGCTTCTACTGGTAAAGGAAAAACCAGAGCCAATGCCAAAATTATGACTACTATTGGGCTACAAACTGGGCGGGTTCGTTTTAGTGTCGCTTTGGGGCTGCGAGTTCTCACTTTGCAAACAGGCAGGGAATTTCGAGATAAGCTTGGGCTCACCGACGAAGAACTGGCAATTGCTGTTGGTGGCATAGCGGTCAAGCAATTATTTGAAAACCAGAATCCATCATCAAAAAGATCAGGGAAAGAAAAATTAACAGCTGAAGAACATGGTAGTGCATCAAGTGACGAGCTATTTGACTCTGACATAACTATTCATTCTTCAGTTGAACTAACATCACATAGTCTTAGTAAATGGACAGGAATACAAAAAGGGCTGGATAAGTTGATCGTCGCACCTGTATTGACATGCACCATAGATCACTTGATACCTGCAACCGAAGGCATCAAAGGCGGAAGACAAATTCCAGCCATGCTACGTCTTTTGACTTCAGACTTGATTCTGGATGAACCTGATGACTTTGGCTTGACTGATCTTCCTGCATTATGTCGCTTGGTCAATTGGGCAGGCATGTTGGGCAGTCGGGTTTTATTATCCACTGCAACTATTCCCCCCGCTCTGGCTTTTGCACTATTTCAGGCTTATCAATCAGGATGGAAGCAATATGCCAAAGCTAATCTGGAAGAAGACA
>JALVFC010000340.1 GCA_027030285.1 Thiotrichaceae bacterium
AGGCAAGCCTATTGCCATTGCAACGGCTCTGGATGATGAGGTATTTGACCTGGGCTTAAAAAAATGGATATTAATTCAGGCATTTAAGAATGGCAGCCTCTCACTTGGTCAGCTTTCACGCTCTTTAGATAAAACTTACACAGAAACGACAGAGTTGCTCAATGTATTAAATATCCCTTTGCTTGATTATGATTTGGAAGATGAAATGGACGTAGTTGATAGCCTGTCATGAAATCCAGCATTATAAGTGATACATCAAGCCTGATTATCCTTACAAAACTAGACCGCCTGGCACTACTTGAAACACTCTTTGACCACATCATTATTCCTAAAAGAGTTGAGAGAGAGTTACAAGCCAAAGAAGATGGTGTTCATCAACAAATCATTAATAATGCACTTTTTGAAGTAGTCGAATGTAAAGACACCAGGCTATTAAATTTACTTGATGACATTCTCGATGATGGAGAAGCTGAAGCTCTAGTGCTAGCAAAAGAAAGGCAAATGATTTTGCTTATTGATGAGAAAAAAGGCAGAAAAACAGCTAAAGATATGGGGATTAGAATTATCGGGTTTTTAGGTGTTTTAATATTGAACTATCGACAAAATCGACTTGATGTAAATGAAATTGAAGATATTTTACTTCAGGCAGATAAACTAAATTTCAGATTGTCAAAAAAGCTCAAGCAGGACTTCTTAAATAAAATCAATAAGGCATAGGTCTTTATTGGGGGAGGGCGATAATACACAATATATCCGTCTAGGTGAATAAGGCAGACAGAATCTTGCTATTTTGACTCACTTTGTTTGTCAGTATTACCTTTGCATAGCCACAATTTGTCAGCGAAGTAATAAGCGGAAATACCTAATAGAAATCCAGCAAATGCAGCGAAATAAACAGAATGAGCGAATATAGCGGCTTTTGCCCCCGTTGCTGCGATTTTTGCAGAGGGGTTAGCCGCTCGAATTACATCGGCAGAAGTTGCGCAGGCTCTTTTAGTTGATGCTGCTGCTTTTGCCAGCGCAGATTGAAGTTCGGTAGCCATGTTCTTTCCCCTACAGTGGTAAAGATAATATATTACTGATGATGTATATATTAATATGCATTATGTGGGAGCAATGTACAAACTGTTGTGTTCTGGTATAGATATATATCAATATCCTCCCTGAAAGTTAAAAAATAAACGGGAATTTTTGCAGTAATTTTGAAAGTGAGCCTTTAGGCTCGCTCAAAGACTTATGTTGTGCTTTTTAGGCGACGCTAAAGAGACTGTGCAAGTATTTATCCGTAGGGTGAGCCGATGAAGGAGGCGCACCATGAATCATGCACTTACGGTGCGTCTCGTCCCTCGGCACTATTCAAGCTTTACTAAATACTTACACAGCCTGTAAAGCATCACTTCCTTCGTTTCTGGCATCTGGCACTTTGCCTTGCCGTTTCATCCGTACCTTTTTATCCTCCCAGCTAGCACTTTACGCCGCTATTTTTCCATTAATCACATACAGCAGCAGGCATTATCAGGCTGCGGCATAGTTTTCCTGAATTTCAAAAGACAGGATATGCCATGAAATACCCACACTCCCTTAGCTCATACAGACTATTTTTGGGCGCACTCTTTTCCCTTTTTGCCCTGTTTTCGCTGCCCGCTACGGTTGCTCTTGCAGATGCCCCTGAATTTATTGATGCTCAGGCGAATTTTGAGCAAGGATTGCGTGGTGACAAGGACGCCAGCAAAAAAGCCTATGAAGGCTTCAGCAAGCTGGTGAAGGAGCATCCAGATAATCCGCTTTACCTGGCTTATATGGGCTCCAATGAAACCATCTTTGCGCGTGATGACTGGCTTCCCTGGCGGCAGATCAAGAATCTGGACAAGGGGCTGGATCATCTTGATAAGGCACTCGCCATGCTTGGCCCTGAGCATGATGATCAGTACGAACGCCTGTCGGTGATCAGTATAGAAACGCGGCTGGTGGCATTGACTACATTTATCAACGTGCCCGGATTTGCCAACCGTTTTCAGGATGCCAAAGATCTGTTTGCCGAGACCATTGAACAGACTGTTTTCCCCAAGGCACCGCCTGAGGTGCGTCAGCGAGTGTATCTACAGGGAGCAGATATTGCCGCTAAAGAAAACAACACAGCCGATGAAATCAAGTACCTGAAAAAGGCCCTGTCGGTGCGTCCGGACGGCTTTTATGCCGAGCAGATTCGCAAGCGTCTGCAAGAGAGTGAGCAGGAGTCCGCACATGACTAGCTGCGTTCTCAAATTACACGATGTCCACAAAACCTATGCGATGGGTGATAGTGAAGTGAAAGCACTGCGCGGTATAGACCTGACCATTGAAGCGGGCGA
>JALVFC010000341.1 GCA_027030285.1 Thiotrichaceae bacterium
AGTTACAGGGTAGTAAGCTCAATATTTTACTGGCGACCTATTTTGGCAAGCTGGAAGATAACCTGCAACTTGCCTGTGAGTTACCCGTGGCAGGCTTGCATCTGGATGTGATTAATGCCAAAGAGGAGGTGCCTAAAGTCATCGACTGGTTAGCCGCACATAAGGTATTGTCGCTGGGAGTCATCAATGGTCGTAATATCTGGAAAACCAATCTGGTGAAAACCCTGGACTGGCTAGAACCCCTCCAGGAAAAATTAGGCGATCGTCTCTGGTTGGCACCGTCCTGTTCCTTATTGCATGTACCAGTTGATCTGGAGAGTGAGCAAAAGCTGGACCCTGAAATACGTTCCTGGCTTGCTTTTGCGGTACAAAAGCTGGATGAATTACGCATTCTTGGCAAGGCGCTCAATCAAGGGCGTGATGCGGTTGCAGCGGAGTTGGCAGAAAACAGCAAGGCACTGCAAAGTCGTGCCCAGTCTGAAAGGGTGCATGATGAGCGCGTTAAACAGCGGGTTGCCAATCTGGATGCAAGCCTGGAAAAGCGTCAATCCAGTTATCCATCCCGGGCTGTGCTGCAACGCCAAACATTTGATTTGCCACTCTATCCGACGACGACAATTGGCTCCTTTCCGCAAACGCAGGAAATCAGGCAGGCACGGCGTGATTATCGAGACCAGAAAATTTCAGAGGAAGCTTATTTAAAACGCATGCAACAGGAAATCAAGGCCTGTGTGGATGAACAGGAATCACTTGGTCTGGATGTGTTTGTGCATGGTGAGCCAGAGCGCAATGATATGGTTGAATACTTTGGTGAGCAGCTCAAGGGGTATGCCTTTACTCAGTTTGGCTGGGTACAATCCTATGGTTCTCGTTGTGTGAAGCCACCATTAATTATTGGTGATATTTCACGACCCAAGGCGATGACAGTCGAATGGGCCAGGTATGCACAATCATTAACCGACAAGCCTATGAAGGGCATGTTAACCGGCCCGGTAACTATGCTTAACTGGTCATTTGTTCGCGATGATCAGCCGCGTGCCGAGACCTGTTTGCAACTGGCTCTGGCCATTCGGGATGAAGTACTTGATCTGGAAGCGGCGGGTATCAAGATTATTCAAATTGATGAAGCTGCTTTACGCGAAGGTTTGCCCTTGAGAAAATCAGCTTGGCAAAACTACCTGGATTGGGCCATCAGGGCGTTTCGCATCACCGCCAATGGTGTGGCGGATGACACCCAGATTCACACCCATATGTGCTATTCCGAATTTAATGACATTATTGCAGCCATTGCCGATATGGATGCGGATGTTATTACCATTGAAACCTCGCGCTCTGATATGGAATTACTGGATGTGTTTGATGAATTTCAGTATCCAAATGAAATTGGCCCAGGCGTGTATGACATTCATTCGCCGAATATTCCCAGTGTGGAATCGATGGTGACGCTAATGAAAAAAGCCAGCCAGCGTATTCCCGCTGAGCGTTTATGGGTAAACCCGGATTGTGGCTTAAAAACCCGCAACTGGGAAGAAGTCAGACCCGCATTGCTGAATATGGTAGCGGCGAGTAAACAGTTATCGGCCAATGTTTGATTTTGGTCCCTTAGTTATTACCATAGTAAACGCATCACTCATCAGGAGTGATGCATTTATGCTAAAACACTGTTTCTTACGCTAAATCAGCAATGGCTGCTTTTAAATGCTCCGTAGCCTGTTTAGCAACTTCCTGGACAACTTCATTTGTCTCCAAACCTAAAACGGGCTCAGGAGCCATAAAGTGAAAGGTGGTTTTGCCAGCTTCTTCATGGGCTGCAATGGTGCAGGGTAATAGTGCTCCGGCAGCGGGCACAGCCTCAATGATTTTTTTCGCCATGCCTGGGTTACAAGCACCCAGAATCCGGTAAGGAGCAATATCTTCACCAAGTTTATTTTTAATAGTCGCCTGGACATCAACCTCACTTACGATGCCGAGCTGGTGTTTCATTAAGGTGCTTTTAAGTGTTTCTATGGCTGCATCAATGGGTAGAGCGAGCTCTGCGGTTAAGGTGTATGACATGTTAATCTCCATTAAATGATTCTAAAAAGTATAAAAAACCGGGGGGGTGTATTTGATTTTTCACCGGTTTTGTTCAGGAAGCGAAAAATACGTGGCTAAGGATTAATTTTCATTGATAATTGTTAAGTACTTCCTGTTAAGCACTTCCTGAAGTTTAGGGCAGTTTAAAGCCTTTTTCTCGTAGCATTTCAGAAAGTCGTATTAAGGGTAAGCCAATCAGTGCAGTTGGGTCATCTCCCTGCATTTTTTTAAATAAAGTTACACCCAGGCCTTCTGATTTAAAACTACCCGC
>JALVFC010000342.1 GCA_027030285.1 Thiotrichaceae bacterium
TCAGTAAGCACGGTTGCCCGCTTGAAAAAAGCCTGGCGCGAAGAATACCTGAGCTGGCGTCAACGGGATTTGACAATTTTAGGCTTTTGTAACTACTCAGCTTGCACTCGTGTTGTCCGATTTCTGTGTCGCCTACACGGATGTAGGCGAGGAGCGATAGCAGGGACGCGGTAGCTTTGAAAGTGCTCATTTATGCTTATAAACTCCGCTTTCACCTTGAACTCGAACAACACGAGCACAATTCGCCTCGTAACGCTGCACCAGTGGTTCTGCCATTGTCACCGTATTGACGGAGCCACATATCAGAGCCTAGCCATCCTGGGATGATCAAGGCACTTAATGACTCTGTCCAGCTGCTTCCGCCTGCAAGTCCGCATGATAGGAAGAACGCACCATCGGTCCACTGGCAACATGCGAGAATCCCATTTTTTTGCCGATTTCTGCCAGTTCAGCAAATTCCTGTGGTGTGATAAACCGCTCTACTGCCAGATGGTCGAGACTTGGCTGCAAGTACTGACCCAGAGTCAGCATATTGCAGTTGTGATCACGCAAGTCCTGCATCACCGCAAGGACTTCCTGTTTTTCTTCCCCCAGCCCCAGCATTAATCCTGATTTAGTGGGTACATGCGGATGTGCCGATTTAAACTCACGTAACAAATCCAGTGACCACTGGTAATCCGCACCAGGGCGGGCTTTTTTGTATAAGCGTGGTACCGTTTCCAGATTATGGTTAAAGACATCAGGCGGTGACTCTCCCATAATTTGCAGGGCAATTTCCATCCTGCCGCGAAAGTCTGGTGTCAGAATTTCTATGCGAGTATCAGGGTTGAGTGCGCGTACTTGCTGTATGCACTCTACAAAATGTCTGGCACCACCATCACGCAGGTCATCCCGATCTACAGATGTAATAACGACATAACGTAGTTTCATGGTCTGGATAGTTTGTGCCAGATGCAGGGGTTCATTTTTATCCAGAGGGTTAGGGCGACCATGCCCCACGTCACAGAAAGGACAGCGGCGCGTGCAGATATCGCCCATGATCATAAAGGTTGCTGTCCCTTTGGTGAAACATTCACCCAGATTGGGGCAGGCTGCTTCTTCACAAACGGTATAGAGCTTTTGCTCTCTTAATACTTTTTTCAGCGCCTTGACTTCCTTGCTAATGGGTGCTTGTGCCCGTATCCATGCGGGCTTGCGTTTTATCTCGGTACTGGGCACCACTTTAATGGGGATACGTGCTACTTTTTCCTTGCCGCGATGCTTGATTCCCTGTTGTTTTGTCTGCTGTTTCATAGCTGTTTTCCTTTGTCCCTCTTGTCCCCTTTGCGTAGATATTTATTGAATTCGAGTCGATACATCGTGCAACATGCGGTGATAAATTGTTTGACGTATAGTGAAGCCAATATAGAATGCAGGGTGAGATAGGCAAGCCAGACTAGTAATAGTATGGCTGCATGTTGCAGGTGAGTATCCATTTGCTAATTATACCGAGTCTACCGATGTATCAGCTAGTTATTTATATTCCAGCGTCACACTGTGAAACGGTCAAGCAGGCTATGTTTGATGCCGGTGCAGGGCGTTATGACGGTTATGATCAATGCGCCTGGCAGGTGGCGGGGCAGGGTCAGTTTAGACCACTTGAAGGCAGTCAGCCCTTTATTGGCAACCAGAACGAGCTGGAAACCGTAGAGGAGTACCGTGTCGAAATGATTTGTAAAAAGGTCTGTTTAAAACAGGTTGTTCGGGCTATGCTTGCAGCGCATCCGTATGAGCAGCCAGCGTATGCAGTTTTAAAACATACAGAAATTGATGAACTATGAATAACAGATTCCAGGCTTTAATACTTCGCCATTTATTCCTTTTCGCTGTTATTTTTTTAAGTAGCCAGTTAACGGCTTGCTTTGATAAAAATGGCAATAATGGTGAGGTGGCTCATAAACCCCTACCGTCAACACGTTTACTAAAAACACTGGATAAACCATTTCCAGCACCTGATACAGTCTTGATGGATATGGATGACAAGCCACACAAGTTATCCGATTATCGCGGTAAGCCCGTCATTGTGAATTTCTGGGCAACCTGGTGTCCACCGTGTCGTGCCGAGCTGCCTTCCATGAATCGTGCCTGGGCCAAGCTTAAGGATGATGGAGTACAGATGCTTGCTGTCAATATGGCAGAATCGGAAGATACGATTTTCCCGTTTACAGGTGATTATCCGATTGATTTTCCTATCTTGCTGGATTCTAACGGGGAGTATGCGATTAATTGGCACGTTAAAGGGCTACCTACGACCTATATTGTTGATCCTGATGGTCAGGTTGTTTATCAGGCAGTGGGTGGTCGTGAATGGGATAATGAGGAAATTCTGGATGTGGTGCGCAGCTTGAAAAAATAGGTCCAATCAGCATAAATCAATATTTGCTATCCGGTAGCCTTTTGAAAACATTTGGACGAGCCATTGAGCGGTTATAAATATCCTGGAACTCCTGTTCAAACTGTTGCGCGATGTTTGCATTGTCAATCACTACAGCGTTTTCATCATTGCGGGATTCTGCATTTTCACTAAAGTTGTATGACCCACTCACGATAAAACGCTGATCTATAATGATCACCTTATGGTGCATTTTGAACGCCTGACCATCTCGTCGGATATCCATATTTTGTGCCAGCAAGTCATCGTATAGAGAACTTAGCTGCCCACTTTGCCCGCTGTCCACAACAATTTTTACCTCTACCCCCTGTTGTCGCAAAGCAAGCAATTCATTGGCGATTGCCGTGCTGGTAAAGGAAAAGGCGAGCATATGTACCGTGTGCTGCGCCTGCTGGAGCAATGGCAGTAAACGACTGCTGCGGAAATGATCATCAGGCGAGAAGTGAATATCCACCGCTGTTGCGCCAATACTAAAATAATTGTCTGCTGCATTGGGCTGATTATGAATGCCCTGCCAGAGTTGATTAAATTCCTCGTTATAATTAATAGCCGCCTGAAAATTTTGCAGACGGATCAGGTTATTGCGGTTGCGGTAAGCACCGTTATAAGTCAGATTCATGGAACCCGTCCAGACTTCCTGCTGGTCGATAATGACAAACTTGTTATGCATTAATGATGATCGCTGATCCCCTCTTATGGGAATACCGGCATCGCGCATTTCCTGAAAGCGTGCCCAGTCAATATGATCGGTATCGGTTAAAACACGTATTTGTACCCCTCGCTGCCAGGCTGCGATCAGGCTTTCCATGACATTTCGCAGGCTGAATTCATACATTGCCATATCGATGGAAGTGGTTGCTGAGTCTATTGCTGCAACAAGATTTTCCTCTGGTCCATTAATATAGCTATCCGCATCAGCTGTGCCAGGTTTCGAGAAATAGACCTGGATATTGCCATTGCCGCCGGCAGTTGGAGGTGCTGTTTGGTTAAAACCTCCACCGCAGGCTGTTAGCAGAAGGAAGGGGAGCAGTATAGAGAGTAGTTTTTTCATACAGTATATTTTTTCAGGTAATGGATGTCAGTGTTAATATTTAAGACGAATGACAATAATCCAACAGCCATTACCCTGTCGTTTTTGATAGAAAGCTGTAGCATTTTCCCTGTAGTCGAATCTGTGACTCACTATTTAATGGTGCTAGTCTGAGTAGATCCTAAAGCGAGAATTAAAGTATTGTGTCTCTGGTTTTCTTGACAAGCACCATTTAGGAAGGGAATTTGACAGTGCCTTCATGCCGTACTTAGAATGCCTAAAATCATAACATAAGGGGAGAGGGGAGATGTGTATCATAAAAAATGTGACTGTTTCTATAATGGTTTCGGCTTCATTCTTTGTTTTGTCAGCTCCGGCGTATTCGGCCTGCTCAGGGTGCCAGGTACCTGCTGAAACAAGGACATATCAATGTGAAAGTGGTGGCTGGACGCTTTCTATCAGTAATTTTAGCAATAAATCTGTCATTAGCTTTTCAGTATCTGATCTTAAACAAGATATTGCGACTGCTCTGCCAAATGATGCGTTTGATTTAGGTGTCTCATTCACCACCCATACATCGCCAAACACTCCTCAGAAAATCTGTCGACCGGACGGGTTTTGGGTTCCTGCGAACAGCACGTACTACGCTATCAGGCGACCAAATCCACTGAGAGATGCTGTGGGTGGGTTTACCAAACAATTACCCGGAATATCACCATCCATTTTCACCAGCCCCAGTACAGCTATCAGTCACTATCGACAAAATATTGCCAATTGGGGTGGTGTAAACATCAGCCAGATACCAAGTCATTGTGATGATAATAAATGTCAGGTCAGCTCTACGTCACACAGTGACAGATCCAGTTATGACCCGCATTTTGGCAGGATTTCCATGACACAAATTGCCTTTGATAATCCAGGTTTAAGCGGTGCAGATATTTTCGCTATGTTCAGGGGGCCGAGTTGGGGTAGCAGTGGAGATGACTTACTGGAACTGACACCTGCTTGGGGAAAAGTCCTCTACAATCTTGGTTATATCAGCCATAAAGCGCTACTGGAGAATAATGCCAACTATGTACCAGGGAAGTTTATTTTCCGCAAGCTGGAACACACGCCTAACAATTATACTTTCGAGGTAGAAGAGGATCAGGATGTTGATCTAATTATTAACAAACCAAAAGGAACTTTTGTTTTCCGGAAGCTTGAGTCAACTTTCTCCTATGAACTTGAAGTCATGGATATTGACGATGACAGCTTTATTCTGGTACCTGATGGTCAAGGAGGGTTGATGGAACAACGCCCAGAATGGGTCAGTATTCCCAAGCCGGACTATATCAACAAAGGTGACGGAAAATCCTGGCCAACAGGCAAGAAACTGGGTCAGGTTAACCCGACGACAGGAGGAGGACACCTCGCCAAACCCAACCCCTATTATTGCAAGCCATTGGATGAACCCACCAGCGATGTTTACATTCCGCCATACGTGCATGACAGCAATGTGTTTGCAGAAATTGTTACTGACATACAATTCCTGAAACCCTATCAGCTAGAAAATCTTGAAGCACTTGGGCTGCGGGCTGAAAAGATATTGCAAGCTCAGGGGGATGCCGTTGTGCAAAAAAGCTGGTATTTTTATAGTGACTCAGCAGCTGAAAACAGGCGCCTGTCCCCACGCCCACAATACAATTGCAAAACAAAAGCGGCGACACAATCATCCTGCTTCAAGGACGATGTATACTATGACCAACTTATTAATCGACTGGTTGTCCTCAACCCTGTTTTAAATGGCAACATTGGTAACCATCCATGTCTGAACAGCAATGGAAAAAGGCATTTTGGTGATGTGCGAAACGGTGTTTATGTAAAACGGGTAACGGCAGGTAATATTTCCTCAAAATTACCTGGTGGAGCGCTTAAACAGCCTACGACTAAAAAACCTGTACAAACAAGAATTAATAAAGTTCGCCCAATGTCCAAAAAATCAAATTTGCTTCATCGCTAATTGAAATGCTGTGGCTTAATTCAAGGGAAGGGAAGCCTGAGATTGTAGGTAAACAGTTTTTCTATGAATCTTGGTGATCAGATTTAAGACAAAATAACTCGGAACTTGAATAATACTTTAATGATCATTATCTTGTATGCTGTTGTTATTGTACCAGTGTCAGGAGACCAGCCATGCATTATTCATCCAGAGTATTTAGGATATCTGTAATATTGTCATTTTTCTTGTCGCTGTCATTGCCTTTAAAAGCGGATATTATTTTTGATTTTGCCGGAAATCATGCCATGTATGGCAAGGCTACCGCAGAATTACGCCTCAAGGATAGCTATCAGTTTGGCGAGGATATTACTGCGAATGATCTTGTTAGCTTTAAATTCAAGTCCAAAAAACATAACTTTACCATCGAGCCTAAAGAAACCTTGACGATTTATGCAGCACTGAATGCGACAGGAAAATTAACCCATACCGCAGGTAATTACCAGTTTTACCTGGACGCTGCCAATAATAAGTTTTTTGGTATGCGCAAGGACGGCACCTGGCGGGTTCGATCTGACAGTTATGAAGGCAATCTGGGGCATTGGACATTGCGAAAACAGGGTTTTAAGCAGGTTTGTCTGGATCATGACAATTTTCATAAAGCAGCCAGCAGGGGAGATATCGACTATATCAAGCAATGTGTTGAAGCTGGGGTGGATGTGAATACCCGGGAGGGGAATGGCTGGACAGCATTACATTCTGCTGCCTTTAATGGACGTATAAATACCATTCGAGCCTTGAAAAAACTCGGTATCAAAAAAAACAAAAAAGACATTTTTGGACACACAGCCAAGGATTACGCGATTAAAAACAAACAGTATGATGCAGCGGCTGTGATAGATCAGTGACATTTATTTAATATCCAGTGTTGGGTTTATTGATCACTATCTTTTGCTGCCCGCTATTGTTCTACTAATAGGATAACTCGACTAAAGCACATGAAGTGAGTGAAGAGCCTATTATCCCTCCTTTCGCAGAGAGGTAAATAATTTTTCCCCTCCCCTTGGGAGGGGGGACAAAAGCCATATTTGTAGGCTGGGTTGAGGCATGAAGCCCAGCAAGACAAGGGAAAACCCTTCGAAAACATGTCAATCAGTCCCATTGAGCCTGATGCCCCCCCTGCAACTTTTGAAAGACAAAAAGCGCTTTGTCCCGCCTACAAAACCGTCAGTGCTTGCCAATGACAAGCGAGTCATTGTGGCACAAGGTCTGCATGGTTCCATGCGAAACCCGTGTAGTCCCGGAGTTGCTTGACGAAGCGCTCAAGTTATCTCCTATCCACGCACGTAGCAGGTACAGTCATGTGATGGGATACTGTCCTTCAGGGGCAAGAAGTTCTCAACCAGCTCTCCTTGCTATTACCAAAACTCCTCTATGGCTTCGTAACCGTCGGCTCCACTTAGCATGGCACATATCGTCAGCACCAAAATATCCGTAAGGCTGTGGAGCTTCTTTCTGTTTATACGTGGGTCTTCGATACTTGAAAATGCTTCTGCTATACTAACTGTCATGATATTCCTAATGTTGAAAATTAGGAATATCTCATAACTTGCTTTTAATTAAAATATTTTAATTCATCTTCCTTGATTTCAGGAACTAAAGTTAGTCATCCCATATTGGCACTGCTATACTCAGCCAGCTTTCCA
Organism: Thiotrichaceae bacterium; assembly: GCA_027030285.1. Lineage (GTDB taxonomy): Bacteria > Pseudomonadota > Gammaproteobacteria > Thiotrichales > Thiotrichaceae > HyVt-477. Next base: position 7,146 of record JALVFC010000342.1, read on the forward strand.
TTGCCGTACAACGGGAAGTATAAAAAAGTCTTCTGAGAATCGACTATATAAGATAAGTATGCAGCTGCTTTCCAGGCAATAACCAGCACTTTGGTACAACTTGTTTGTAAGTAAAGTACTTGAAATAGATTCTCAGGCAGGCTTCAAGAGGGAAAACCAGTTTCCTGTACCTTAAATGTTGGAGCTGACTAATGACTAACAATATCCATCAGCAAAACTACGAACAGCGATTGGCTTTTCTGCATGACTCTATTGAGTCTGGCGAACTGTTTCGTATCCAACGCATGCTTAACTCCCTGCGCCCTGGGGAAATAGCCCACCTTGTTGAGTCTTCCCCCCCCGAACAACGAAAAATCCTTTGGGAGCTTATCGAGCAGGAAAATGAAGGTGAAGTACTGGTCGAGCTGGGTGATGAAGTCCGTACAGCACTCATGGAAGACATGGATGTCAATGAGCTGAAAGAAGCTGTACAAAATCTGGAAACAGATGACATGGCAGACTTTCTGCGGAGCCTGCCCAACAAGGTCATCCATAAAACCCTTGCCAGCATGGATCAGCAGGATCGGGAGCGTGTACAGGAAGTCCTGCATTACGATGAAGATACCGCTGGTGGTTTGATGGACACCAGCACCCTCACGGTGCGACCTGATGTAACCGTCGATGTGGTGCTACGCTACCTGCGCAAACTCAAGGAGTTACCAACCCCGCTGGATAATATCTATGTTGTGGATAAAAATGACATCTTCCTAGGAACACTACCAGTATCAACACTGCTCACCAGCCAGCCTGAAGAACTGGTAGGGGATATCATGAACAAAAACCCGTTCACCATCTCAGCATCAACACCCAGTCAGGAAGTCGCAATGGTGTTTGAAGATCGTGACCTTGTTTCATGTCCCGTCATTGACGAAAAAGACCACAAACTGCTCGGCTGTATCACCATTGATGATGTCGTGGATGTTATCAGGGATGAAGCTGAACACTCTGTGATGAGTATGGCAGGTCTGAATGAAGAAGATGACCTGTTCTCCCCGGTGCCCGTAGCAGCGAAAAAACGTGCAGTTTGGCTGGGCACCAACCTGTTGACAGCATTTCTGGCGGCTTGGGTTATCGGTCAGTTCGAAAGCACCCTGAACTCAGCCATTGCACTGGCAGCCCTGATGGGCGTTATCCCCAGCATGGGCGGAATTGCCGGCAGCCAGACGCTCACCATCATGATCCGTGGTCTGGCACTTGGACAAGTAACCAACACCAACGCCCGCTCTCTGTTCACCAAAGAACTACTTATTGGATTTCTCAATGGACTGGTCTGGGCAATTGTCGTGTTCGCTATCTCTGCCATCGCCTTTCATGAACCCAGCATCGGCATCGTTGTCGCCATCGCCATGCTGCTAAACCTCATCGCAGCTCCGATTGCGGGTGTGCTATTACCCTTATTACTCAAAAAACTCAATATAGACCCAGCCTTGGCGGGCAGCGTGCTACTCACCACTATTACCGATGTAGTCGGCTACGCCGCTGTGCTTGGGCTGGCGGCACTGACATTGCCCTATTGGCAGAAAATATTCGGATAAGGTAGGGGTAGTGATTAACCATAAGCAGCCGAATGAACACCAAACTCAACTCAGAAATATGCTTATGCTCGAAATAAGACTTTATCCTCTTGGTTGAGACTGAATAGACCGCAAGTACTTGTCTGTGCATAACATTAAAAAAATTGTCAAGGCAGTGACCAGGGGATTAGTGCGTCCGCTAGAAGGAAAATTAGTTGCAATAACGACAATATGAGCCAAAAAGGAGAGAAAAAGTGCCAATAGACACTTCATAATGGGAAATACTGAGTTAATTAAAAGTACGCAAATTTCTAAAAATATTATTTTGGCGTACAGG
>JALVFC010000343.1 GCA_027030285.1 Thiotrichaceae bacterium
CATTGATGATGGTGCTTCCACACTGACAGGAACTGACGGTGATAAAGACTATGTGATTGAGTTCATTGTTACTTCTGCTGCAAACTCTGGTCGCACAGATAGCATCAAACATGCAGTTGACGTTAAGTCAACACCCGCTATCAGTATTACACCAGATGGCCAAAACCAGATCCAGCCAGGCGGTACTGTTGAATATCCACATAAACTAGTTAATGATGGCAATGTGGATGAGGCTGTAGAACTTACTGCAAATAACAGTGATACAGACTGGAATTCTACTACCCTGATTGATACTGATGGTGATGGAGTTGGTGATACTGAACTGGTTAACCTGAAGAAAAATGATGTCATCAAAGTTTATAACCAGGATGGTTCCACATCGAATGTGACACTAACAGATATTGATAATGATGGTCTGGTTGAATTTCCTTTGGCTCCTGGACAGTCTGTCAAACTCACTAATAAGGTGTTTGCACCGGCAGACGCACCACAGGGTGAGGTTAATGCCACAACTCTGCAGGCACAGGATCCAAATGGTAATGTTCGAAATATTGCAAAAGATACCAGTAATGTAATCCTTGGTCAGGTACGTCTGGATAAGACTGTTGCTTTACAAACGGACTGTACTGATCCTGCTACTATTGGGACTTTCTCTGCGATTCAGTCATCCAAGGTAGAACCTGGTCAGTGTGCAGTTTGGCAGATTGTTGCCAAGAACGAAGGTGATGCACTGGTCAAGAATGTTGTTGTTAGCGATAACGTTCCAGCTTACACCGCATCACTGGCCAACTCATTGCAGTACTGTAAAGGCTTCGGTTGTACGCCTGCTACGGTTACTGATGCAGCTGGTGACGATGCTGGTGAGATAGTTAACGATCTGGTGAGGTTCTATCTGGGTACTAATTCAAATCCAGCTACCAAGCTGGGGGGCGAACTGTTACCAGGTGAATCAGCAACTGTACGTTTTACTGTCAAAATTGATGAGTAATACTTAACACGACCAACAGCCAGGCTAACGGATTGGCCTGGTTGTTTATTACCTGCAGGGGACCTCTATATGCCTGAATTACTAGGGATCTCCTACAGGTAGTAAATCTACCGGGTGCGGTTAGGAGTTAAGCTTGCAGCTATTCAGAAAAAATCACCGCATATCAGGCACATATTCCTGGCTAAGCTCCCAGGAAAGCCTCAATAGATAATAATAATATAACTATTCAGCATAACGGATATGTCAAGTGGCAAGTAATTGATGATAAAGCCTCGGTAGGAAACTACCGCTGAGCTTACAGAGGGGCATTCACAGAGTCCCGGATCATCAATAACGTATTTCCTTTACTCTAGTGATGCTGAGTAGTTACATAATAATTACAACAAACCTGAAAATTATAAAAATAAAAGGTAACCATCATGCGCTTCCTAAATCGATCCTGGCACATACAGTTATTGACCACTCTAGTTGCTGTTTTTTTTACCCTGCCCGTTATTGCTGAAATTGCACCAGCAGGAGTGACTATTACCAATCGTGCGGAAGTCTCCTGGTTTGATACCAAAGATGGCATCGTCAAAAAAATGTTTTCTAATGTTTCGCAGATTGAAGTAGCCAAGTTATATGCACTTGACCTTGAGCGAGATAATAACCAGTTAGTACAGCCTGGTCAGCCTATAAGCCTGCCGCATCGCCTGACAAATACTGGTAACACTTTTTCGAATTATGAATTACAAATAGAAGACCAGAATACAGATTCTGGCTCATTACAGAATATTCATCTGTTTACAGATATTAACGGCAATGGTGTCGCAAACTCGGGTGAACCCGAAATCCTGCCTGTAGCCTGTACAACACCTGCAACGGGAGTGACGTGTTATAAAATAGAAACACTACAGGCTGGCGAATTAACAGAGTTTGTATTAACAGGGACTGTAGACTCCAGTGCGGCAGCGAATGATAGTTTCAGGTATAGCTTACATGCAATTTCACTGTTTGATACCACTAAGCAGGATACAAATCTGGATTCCGTGCAAGTAAAAGAAGGCGCAACCTTATCAGTTAACAAGACAGTCGCACCTACCTGTGGAACACCAGTTAAATCCAATGACGTCGTCCAGTATAGTATTAATTTTACTAACACGGGTAATGCAACACCTGATAGCCGAACATTCCATATTGATGATGCCGATGTTGATGGCGCGATTCTTGAAGACACCCTACCGTCCAACCTCAACCTGGATAAAAGTTATGCTCCATCTTATGCTCCGGTACAGGGACAGGTCGTAGTACAACTAAAAATAGACGAGGGTACGAATCGCTGGATTACATACGCAAGCTGGAACGGTACCTCAACTGTCAGCAAAATAGGTTTGTTTTTACCTGTAGTACAAATGCAGCCGCATCAAAGTGGCAAGCTGGAGTTTAAACTCACTGCTGACAGTAATTTAACCACGGGTACGGTTTATAACGAAGCTGGTTTTAATACTGACCAGGATCCAGATATTGAGTTTTTGAGTAATCAGGTTTGTACCACGTTGGTAGCCAGTAAAAGCACTTCAGGTAATCCTGGTGGCGATAATGAAGCCGAAATACGCTTTTTGGCTCCTGTGTTAGATATTAAAAGAAGTGGCGGCATCCCCAATTTTAATACGAGTACAGACTTTGAAGATGCTCCATACTATCAGCTGGATAACGGCTTTGGTGACCTGGGACCCAGTGGTTATAACACGATGCGCGATGGTGTATATATCGAGGTTCACTCTACTGGTCTGAATAGTAATGAAGATACTCCTGAAATACATATGGTTACAGTCAGTTCAGCAACGGGTGACAGTATTCAGGTGGCGGTGCTTGAAACTGGACCTAACACCGGCATTTTCAGAAGTATCCGTGCAGTACGTTTAAGTGCAACAGAGCGTGGGAATGGTGCAAACTGTCCTGCAGCAGCCACCAATGTAGACTATTTGGCTGAAGAAACGGGCTGTGTTTTAAACAGTGTGGCAGATGGCAATTTGCGTGCCAGTATTAATGACCCTGGTGTTGGTCAAATACTCACGGATTCTGCATTAATTGACCCGTTAGGTGTGGTTTTTGACTCGGCATATAACTATCCTGTCGCGGGTGCGTTGGTCACTATCCACAATGCAGACGGTACAATAGCTGAGAATCCAGTCACTGGTCAGCCTTATCCATCACAATTGACAGATGTGGATGGCAGATACCAGTTTCCGTTTCTGTTTCCACAGGATGCTACGCATTCAGGGCAATATTATCTACAGGTTGAGCCACCCAAAGGTTACAGTTTCCCCAGTAAAATGCCTGCCATTACCCTGGTTGGGAATACTGGACGCCATGTTAATGCATACTCTTACGGTATTGATGGGCAGGATGGCGTGACTGGTAGTGGTATTTTCACCTTGTTAGCAAGCTCAGCTGACCTGGTTGCTGACCTGCCACTAGATCCTGATGTTAGCGATGTGCTGACACTTGACAAGTCAACAACACGCCCTCAGGTGGGAATTGGTGACTTTGTGACATACTCAATAGATATTCAAAATCATAGTGATCAGCGTGATAACTTTGATCCCGCCAATACGTTTGATCCCAAGCTGTATGCTGTGGAGCTACATGACAAGCTGCCCTATGGTTTCCGTTATGTGTCAGGTACGGCATTTCTGGATGGTCAGAAAATAGCTGATCCAGTCGGAGCACCAGGACCAAACCTGACCTTTTCAATATTCAATAATCCGGTTGATCTTTCGCTGGATAATCAGAAGCATACCTTGACCTATCGGGTGCGCGTAAGTGCTGGAGCCATTGATGGTGACGGTGTAAATACTGCCTCGGCGACCAGTCGTACCGTAAATAGCTCGACGGTGAACTCAAATACGACCAGTGCAAAAGTCACTATCTCCCAGGATGGTGTGCTCGATGCCCGGGGAATTGTATTTGGTAAAGTGTATGTGGATGCGAATTGTGATGGTATTCAACACGAAGGTGAATGGCCTATCGGTGGCGTCAAGCTGTATATGGAAGATGGTACTTGGGTGATAACTGATGGGAATGGTCAGTATAGCCTCTACGGTATTAACCCCGGCAATCACGTCATTAAGGTAGATCCGGTAACCTTGCCTGACGGTGTTGTTTTAAAGCCTACTGATAACCGGCACATGGCTGCACCAGACAGTCGTCTGGTAGACCTGACAACGGGCGAATTTCATCGTGCAGACTTTGTAGCTGGTTGTCCCAAAGCTGATGCAGAATATGTGTTTGAACAAATTCAGGCACGTAATGCCGGAACCAATGATTACATGCTGGAAAATGCCCAGAAATATGATCCCAACAAGCCATATGTGGTGAATGATCTGGCTCGCAAAACCGGTTCTGACGGTGACTTGTCAAATGGCACTGTAGGCTTTACACAGCAGCAAGTTGCAAAACAGGTCGCTATAGGACCACAGATCAATCGAGGCTATTCATATATGGTAGCCAGATATCGCAGCAAGGCGGCAGCAGCGCAGGCACTGGCTAATCTTCCAGCATCCGTAAGGCCTCAAGCTTATATCTATCCGGAAGGGGATTTGCAGACCTTGCGTGTTGGTTTTAGTTTGCAAAAGCATGGTCTGGACAGCCTCGGTCAGAAGTTGCAGAAGCTTAATCTTAAGGCAACACGTGTCACTACAATCTACGAACGTTTGCCCACGGTTGTCATTGACAGGCTTGAAGCTCCCAAGGGGGCACATACTATGCCAACACCACAGGTTGCCATCAAACAGGTCAGCAAACAGCAGGCAAAGCAGGGTATCTGGCTATGGCCAAAGAACGATACAAGCTTTGATGGACGCTTTATGGTCGTTACCAGAGCGGGTTTGACACCTACACTGGTGGTTAATGGCAAGCCAGTATCCAAGGCACAGATTGGTGAGCGTATAGAGAACAAACGTGAAAGAGCACAAATCGTTGCCTGGTATGGTGTTGATTTGCAACCTGGTGAGAACAAGGTGGAAGTTGTCGCCAGGGATATGTTTGGCAATACCCGTACTTTAGTATCAGGTACTTTCAAACGTCCTGATAATGCAGTCAAGATCAAGCTTGTTCCCGCCAGTGATGTATTACCTGCTGATGGTGGACGCTCATATCTGCCAGTAACTATCAAGCTACTGGATGAGAATGGTTATCCAGCACGTGGTACACATTTTGTGACACTGGAGGCCAGTGATGGGCGTTGGGTTGAGCGCGATATTCAGGATCAGACACCAGGGCGTCAGGTACGCGTTATAAATGGTGAACGTGTTGTCCATTTGCGTAGTTCTGAGTATACCGGAGATGTCATTCTGCGGGCATCAGATGGTCATCTGCAAGCTGAGAAAACCGTATCACAGGTTGCAGCACTCCGTCCCCTCATGGCAGCAGGTATTATTGAAGTCAATGCCTTTAATAACTCGTTTGACAATCGCCTGAATGCGCCACTGAGCCAGCGTGATAAATCTGGACTCAATAGCCGGGCTGCTATTTTCATGAAGGGCAGGGTACGTGGCAACGCACATTTAACGCTGTCCTATGACACGGCTAAAGACACTAACGGGCAACGTTTCCGTGATATTAATCCGAATACCGGATATCCGATGTATGGCGATGCCTCACAACGGGGGTATGAAGCACAAAGTCGTAGCAAGCTGTATGCAAAAATAGAAAAAGGGAAAAACAGTTTGTTATGGGGTGACTACCTGACTGATGCCTACGCACATCATGAAAGTGTAGCCAGAGTACAGCGTAGCCTGACCGGTGCTAATGGTATTCTGGATGATGGTACTAATCGTTTGCAGGTTTATGTGGCACGTCCTGAAGATAATCACATCACTGAAGAACTCCGTGGACAGGGTACAGCACTGAACTACCGGATTAGCAAACATCCTGTGATACGCAACAGTGAAGTTGTAGAGATTATCACTTACTCACGTGACAATCCTGGCGTGGTACTTAGTTTAAGGCAGCTAACCCGTTTTGGAGACTATACACTGGATGATATTACGGGTGACTTGAGTTTCTCTGATTCCATTCCGGCTCTGGATGAAAACCAGAATCCTGTATATATTCGGGTTACTTATGATGTTGAAAGTAATGGTGATACGTATACTGTTGGCGGGATACGACTGAACAGCCAGCTAACAGACGAATTAAACCTGGGGGCGAGTTACTCGGTTGATAACAATCAGAGTACTGGCAAAACCATCACAGGCGTATCAGGTGAATATAAAACAGGTGATATTCGTGTGACGGCCAGTGCAGCTGCACTGACTCATGAGGACGCTACTAAAGGTGCTGGTAATGCTTACCGACTGGATGTAGAAAAACGCTGGGATAAAGATTCAACAACCCGGTTTAGTTATGGTCGTGCCGATGCGGGATATGATAACCAGTCCGGTGGTATTGCTGCCAACCGTGAAGAGTCTCGTATTACACATCGTCAACGCATTAATGAGAAAGTCACGGTTAATGTGGAGGGTATTCGCAGTAAACAGCTGGATACCGATGCGACACAGCAAAGCCTGGGAGTCACCACTGATGTACGTGTTGATGACTGGACTCTGAAAGGCGGTGTGAGACATATTGTCCAGCATAACTCAGCCGACAATGATACCTTCAATACCGTGATTCTGGGGGCAAAACATCCTCTGGATATTCTCGGACGCAAAGGGCACTTTTTCGGTGAGTACGAGCAGGATATTGGTACAGCAAGCCGTAAGCGTATTGCTTTAGGAGGTGATATTGAAGTTCATGACAAGGTCAAGTTATATGGCCGTGCTGAACGCATTAACAGTATTACTGGGGTTAGCGGACTCAGCAGTAGTGAACAGCAGGACACGTTGTCTATCGGCATCAAATCCAATGTACTTGAATCTACTGAAATGTATTCTGAATACCGTCTGCGCGGTGCGATTGATGGACGTGATCTGGAAACCGCTTCTGGTATCCGTGGTACCTATGAGGTCAAAAAAGGTCTGTCTGTTTCTCCACGCCTGGAGGTGATTAACAGTCTCAAGGGTAATGGCAAGGATTCCGTGGCACTGTCTGTTGGCATAAAAGATACCCGTGATACCAACAACCGCAAGCTGTTGAGAGTGGAAACACGCCATGACAGTGATCGTGACTACTATGGTATTGAAGGGTCATATGTAGGGCGCGTGAACGAAGACTGGAGTCTGCTGGCTCGTGATTCATTACGCCTTGACCGCCCAGATAATGAATCCAGCAAGTATCAGAATACATTTACCATTGGCTTTGCACGCCGTCCGCGTACCGATAACAAGCATAATATGCTGTTCCTGTACCAGAACAAACTGGAGCGGGGCTATGATGCAGATGGTGACTGCGATGCACATATTCTGTCTACCCATCAAAGCTACGAGATTGATGACAGTAAAACGGTATCGGGTCGCCTTGGCGGTAAAACGGAACGGTGTTCCAAAGGTGGTACGACTTCAAGCTCCAATGCAGTAGTCATGGATGGTCGTTTTATCTGGGATATTACCAACCGCTGGGATACTGATGTACATGGCGGCTTGTTGGCAACCAGCGGTTTTGATGAGTTGCAATACTCTGCAGGACTGGGTATCAACTATCTGGTAAAACGCAATCTTAGAGTAGGAGTGGGTTATAACTTCAAGGGTTTCGAAGAAGATGATCTGGACTCGGAAGGTTATAACAAGCAGGGCGTTTATGTTGGCTTGCAATACAAGGTCGATGAAAACTCACTGGGCTGGCTCAGTGGCGATGACGGTACCGATGCAGACAATATTGATGATGCCTTCAAGGAAAAGCGACAACAAGCAATGCATAATTCGCAGCCACATAAAACAGAAAAAACGAAAGGGCTAATAGGCACATTCAAGAACTGGTTTTCAGGAGAATAATAACAATGATACATCAACCAAAAACACCAATAAAAATTACGGCATTTAGCCTGATAACACTTTCTTTAACCCTGTTGTCAGGTTGTGCAACAAATGATGAATTGTTTGCCAAATATGACAAGAGCTGTGATCTGCCTCACACCAGGGTTAAAGTCGTTGAAAAGGTAAAATACAAAGTAAAATATAAAGATAAGGTTGTGTATAAACAAAAAGTGGTAAGGGGGCATGTAAAGCCCTGGGAACCAGCTGTTTATTTTGGCTTTGATCGTGCCAGCCTCACCGCCAGGGAGAAACAACGTCTGGATATTGATAGTAATATTCTAAAGACAAATCCGACACTCAAGGTAAACATCCAGTCATTTACTGATTATAAAGGCAGTAACGCCTACAACAAGAAACTTGCGTTGCGCAGACAGGCAAGTGTTGTTAATTACCTTGTGTCACATGGTATAGCCAGAAACCGCATGACGGTTTCACCACTGGGGGAAGGGCTACCCTTGTTGGGATCAACTGAGCAGGAACGCGCAGTTAATCGACGGGTTGAGTTGATGCTACTGGATAGAACAGGTAAACCATTACCTCTAAAGATTCAATAGCCCGTAATCAGAGTGGTTACAATGTAACTACTCAGTACAGCGATATGCAAGGTAGTTACGTTACAAAAAATAATAATAAAAACATGAGCTAAAGCTATGAAATACACATATAAAAATCCTCTTGTCAGTAGTGTGCTGATGATGAGCTTGATGTTCTCTGTGCTTGCACAGGCAGTATCACCCGTAGCAGGGACGTTGATAAAAAACCAGGCAAGTGCAACGTATAAAGATGCATCAGGGGTAGAGCAGTTTGTTACCTCGAATATCGTATCTACCCTGATCCAGCACGTGGCGGCAATGAATCTGGTGGAAGATCAGGCACGTCCCGGAGCTTTGGGTAATATAGTGTATTTCCCTCATGTATTAACCAACACCGGGAATGATACGGATAGTTTCGCACTATCAGTCGCTAACAGTGGTGCGGACGCATATGACTTTTCCTCTGTAAAGATATACCCGGATATCAACAGGGATGGTCTCCCTGACAGTACAACGGAGATTACCACTACGGGTAACCTGGCTGCACAGGAA
>JALVFC010000344.1 GCA_027030285.1 Thiotrichaceae bacterium
CACGGATATACTTTGAAAACCGTGTGACTATGCACTACCAGATTCAGGAAATGCTGCGTGCGGAAAAAATCTTTGATGCCGAAGGCATACAGGAAGAGCTGGATGCTTATAATCCGCTGATTCCAGGTGGTACTAACTGGAAAGCCACTCTGACACTGGAATTTCCTGACCCTGATGAGCGTGCCGTATGGCTGGCAAAATTAATTGGGATTGATCAGAAAACCTGGGTACAGGTGGACGGGTTTGACAAGGTGTACCCCATCAGCAATGAAGACCTGGAGCGTGAAACAGAGGAAAAAACCTCTTCTGTGCACTTTATGCGCTTTGAACTTGATCCAGACATGATTACAGCAGTTAAGGAAGGGCGGGATATTAGCGTTGGCATTGAGCATGAAAACTATGACTATAGTGTTTCCCCAATACCCAAAAATATTCGCGACTCTCTAGCTGAAGATCTGATATAGACTTGATTGAAACAACCACTGATCAGGTGGGAATACACCTGCAAAAGCCAGGAAACCAGCAATGGTTTTCTGGCTTTTTCGTGATATTAGTGATTCGGGTTTAACCAGAAAATTTGCGGTGTAAAATCACCAATATCCACACTACTAGATGCCGTACCCCTGGTTGCCCTGCCTGGATTGGTTGTGCTGTTTAACATGGGGGGCGCAATGGAGGTCTTTATATCGACAATACGCTCGCAGTTATGCTGGCTATTACAGTCTGGTTCTCTAAAAAAGAGCGTTGGAGTATTTAGAATAAACTTCTCACGCAGTTTTTTGAATGTATCTTTCGTACCATCATTATCAAAATCCAGTGCTGCACTTCCGTTGAGCAAATTGAAAGCATACAGACGTGTTTTATGCGAGTTCACCGAAGCGCATGAGCTATTTCCAGAACCTCCGTGCCGTGGCTTGAAAGTTGTAAAGAATACCTTGTTCAACAGAATAATAGGTGACGACAGAACTTTCTCCCCCCCACTACCAAGGTCATAATACCAACCCAGCTTGTTATTAGTATTAGCAGTAATTGAGGAGCTTAAACTGTCTCTGTCAATCAGGTCACTTTGAGTAATAGCAGCTGGAGTCGTTGACGGGATATTATATACATTTTGATCCATCAGCACATAAAATCTGTCCTGAATATCCGTATTCAGTGGTTGTGCATGATAACCGCTACCAATAGTAACCATCAACCTGGAAACACCCTGAGAAGTGAACAGGGAAACTTCTGGTTCATGGTAGAACTTGCGGGTGTCCAGTGAATTGCCAGGCACATCTTCACCTAGCTCAGCAAAAAGATAGGTTTCCGGATGCAGAATTTGTGGATCAGCGGAGTGACCAAACAGGTCTGTGCGCCAAATGTTACCTCCCGTATCCGCAAAATAGAATCGATCCATATATCCATCATGGTTTAGATCCAGCACTCGAATATCACCCGGGATGCTGTAGTGCATTTTACCAGTACCGGAACCCTGAATCGTACTAAGGTCGATAGAAGAAACCAGACTGCCTGTCTGTGCATCAATCATGTAGACTGCTTTTCCCATTTGATGATGCTCATGATTACTGGAATCTTTTGGTCTGAGCAAACGGGATTCTTCATCTACGGATGGATCATAGCCAGCACCAACCACCATTATCATTTTTTCTACTGCTGTCCCTGTGAGGGTGGTTTTATATTTGGCTTTTGCCAATAATGGTTTTGACCAGGTCTGACCTAATTGTGAATAACCTGATGTATTATTACTGATCTTCCATAATAATTTAGGAGTATCCGGGTCTGTTATATTCAGTGCATAATACTCCCTGCCACCGCGTCGTAAACCAAAATAGATATAGACAAAATCACCATCAGCTACCTTTATTTTCCCATCATGGTTAGCATCATGACGCCACACACTGACAGAACCATCGACACCATAGGGATGGCTATCATTGGCATCATTGCGGTACAGGATGTCAATATTTTGCAGCAACGATTGCGGCATAAAGGCAAATTTTTCAGAGCCATCGTCAGCATTGATTGCATGCAAATAACCTTCGTTAGTGCCAAATACTACATAGCGCTTGGTGCTATCACTATCATCATAGGAAATGACCACAGGCTTGCTATGCAAAATATCCCCCATATGCAGTCTCGGTGCACAGTTACCAGTATCAACCATCGTATTGGCATTGAGGTCAGTGCAGGCCTTGTTTCCGGCAACAGGAATGGCATAGCCTCGTATATAGTCCAGCAGCTCATTGCGGTAAGTTTGTGTGGCTACACTCAGATGAGTGCGAGTTATTGCGCTATTGCTGGCACGTATCTCCTGCAAGGTAGTCCCCAGGCTTCCCTT
>JALVFC010000345.1 GCA_027030285.1 Thiotrichaceae bacterium
CACAACCCGATTTTATCAGTACACTTATTTGTGGGTAGCGCACTAATAAACTCCAGTTAATCAGCTGCTAAGAGTCTGTAGGACTTAACGCTATTTGTTACTCAAAAAATGTTGTCGTCTGCTGCACACTTGCCCGCTCGGGAACGATCCTGTTTTCCGGTTTGCTGCTATCCTGATAGCCAAAGGAGATGCCGAACAGCAGTTTTTCGCTACTATCAATACCCAGGTGTTCTCGCACGACATCCGCGTTATGACCCAACGTCGTTTGTGGACAACTGCTGATACCGTATGCCTGCATGGTGAGTAATAAAGTCTGTGCATACATACCTACATCCGATGCTTCACGCACTCCACACCATTCGGGCATAGAACAAAAAAACAGCATGTGGTGCATCGAAGAAGTCCAGATTATGCACAAAGGCGGCTGTTCTGCCTTCCCGGTCACCACGTTGGATACCTAGTGCGCCATATAATAACTTAGCAACGGCTATTTGCCGTTCACGATAGACACCCTGGTAATCTTTGATCTTTTCGGGGAAATCCATTGCCAGCTTGCCTTCGGTGATGGTTGCTTTTAGTGTCCTGCTTAGTCGGTTACGTGTTTCTCCAGATACTACATAGCTACGCCAGGGTTGCGTATTGCAATTTGAAGGAGCGTAGTTTGCGGTCTGGAAAATGGTTTGCAGAGTATCTAAGGGTACAGGATCAGGTAAAAAGGCGCGTGTGGAGCGTCTGGAAGTTACCAGGTCGATAAATGCTTTACTAAAGTTATTATTCATTACACACCTCTTGCTTTTGGCTCTAGCCGGTTCAACCAAACCTCTAAACCCTGGGCATTTAACCGGGCATCCGTTGCAACAATCCGCCTGCGCTCGGATTCGCTCAAGGTATTATTAATGCTATAGCTTTCTTTCACTATCCATTCAAGCAGCTGTTGTTCAATCAATCTTTGACGGTTTTCTCCTGAATTTTTAGCTGCCAGCGCAATCTCGACAAATGCCTGAACGGATTTCTTCAGTTGGGCAATATTTTCCTGGCTCGTCTGGATAGCGCAGTAATGAGTCAAATACATTTGCCTGGGCTTGAGTGCCAGTAACTTGTCAATGCTAGACAACAAGGCATCAGGATCAAAGTGCACTGGCGTGGTAGTGGCAAATACAAAATTCCTGCCACCCTCATCAAATTGTCGATAGGAAAGCCCGAAAGTATCACCAGTAAAAATGCCTTTACTCAAACTGTCCAGCACACAAAAGTGATGCAAGGCATGACCGGGGGTATCCATAAAACGCAGAATTCTGCCATGAAAATCAATTTCATGGTTATCTTCCGCCTGAATAATACGTTCTTCAGCAATAGGCGTGAGCGTGCCATAGAGCTGCCGGAATGTTTCCTCACCATAGACAGCCATCGTACCCGCCTGAAGTTTTTCAGGATGCGCCATGTGGTACGCACCACGGGGATGAACCACGAGCTTTGCATTGGGGCAATGCTGCATCAGCTCTCCCGCTCCGCCAGCATGATCCAGGTGAATATGGGTTGGGATGACATACTCGACATCCTCGGCGCTGCGCCCCTGTGCCTCAAGTGCAGCGAGTATATAAGGGACGCTATGCGCAGTACCCGTCTCGATAATACAAAGCTTCGCATCCTGTTCCAGCAAATAGATACTGGCAATACCTGGATGCACATATTGCGCATCCAGACAGGTGATATTGTGTCCCAGAGGTTGTTTTATCATTTCCATTGTCATACTCTGCTGATCTGTAACCGCTCTATTTTCAGGTTATCCACGAACCTGGCAAAATAATATAGAAACCCGTGCAAACCAAATAGTGTTAAGTCCGACGCCCCTTCTAGCGCAATAAAGTCCATAAGCCAATTAAAACGAATCCGGTTCCGGCAACAATATTTAATGTGCGCTCACTTATATATTGTGCGATCAACCCGCCACCCAGTACTCCTAGAGCGGAGGTTGCTATTAAAGCCAGCGATGCGCCAATAAAGACGATCCACTTATTGGTATTGCCATCGGCGGCAAATAGCAGGGTTGCCAGTTGTGTTTTGTCGCCCAGTTCGGCGATAAATACGGTGCTAAAAACAACGGCTAACAGTTTCCAGTCCATTTATTTTCCTTGTGTGATTTGTCAATACTATCGTAGAGTTTAATAGTTAAGCGGACTGGCTACCAGTTGCATGATCGAATTTTGCTTTTTGCCATGATGGTGCAGTGATTACCAATGACTGAGCTTAATCATGCACACAAGTACATGGCAACACTTAAAGGAGACGACACATGATCCAGCTAAGTATTAGCGGCATGAGCTGCGAACACTGCGCCA
>JALVFC010000346.1 GCA_027030285.1 Thiotrichaceae bacterium
TACTGTTGCAAAGATTTTTGGAACCAGTTTGCCCCAGTCAATGGTTTGTTCTTCTGATGTCAGACCTAACAAGTCACCGCCAATAAACAGAAAAATACTCGCCAGGGTCAACAGTACGGCTATATAAACAAGAGCTACACCAATCAGGTTGATGACCTTCCAGCGTGTTTGCTCAAGTTTCATACTTTGTGTCAACTGTTGGTTAATCGCATTGAGTTCGGTTTTTGTCTTGATCAGCAAGTTGCGCAATAATTTATCGCTAATTTTTTCTGTTTTGCAAAGTAACGGGTAAGGCTGATGAGTTAGCAAAGTGCGATGTTCTTCAAAAGTGCTATTGAAGAGTGCTTGATGGTCAAACTCCTGTGGTAATGCCTGCTTCATGGTTTCACTGTCGAGCCATTTTTTATAGGTAATTTCCTTGATCTCTTCCAGCTTTGCGGTATGAAAGCGAGTCAACAGTGCATCTACTTCCGGTATATCAGTGAAAAAGGGATCGGACTGAATATGTACAAAGAATAATGGGGAATGTTTGATAAGTGCTTTAAGGTGGCTAATCGCGGCATCTTTTTTGTCAGTATGGATAAGTTGTTGCGCTATTTCATAGAGAAGATAAAGGTTGTTGGTTTGATCCAGACTGGCAGCGCGCTGTAACGAAGCAGTAGCTTCTGCATGGTTGTCCAGCAGGTAGTCACACATTGCCAGATAGCGCAGTGCCATTTGTGTAATAGGGCTGTCGTTTAGCAGGCTTTTGTTTATCACTTCCGTTAGATGTTCTTTGGCATGCTCATAATCTTCCTGCAAGTGGAAGTGAATCCAGGCAAGATTAAATTGCGCAAAAATATCCTCGCTGTTTTTTTCCAGGTAAGCGTGGTGTTCGTCTAGCAGTTCTGCTAATGCTGCATTGGCTGAATCCTGTTCTTGCCGGTTTTCAGGCTGATCTGACGAATTCAGGTATTTAAGCAAGGCACTTTGCAGATATGAGCTACTTTCTTCTGAAGTGGCTTGTTGGTAGTGGTGTGCCTGCTTGCGACTTTTACAGTTATCTTTTTGCCTTTCTATGCCCAGCGCGGCTTTGTAAATTTCATTTTTGATGTAATGCAGTACCTCAGAGTTAAAGTGCGAAGCTTTCAGGTTCTGGTTCAATCCCTGACGATAGACCAGGGTGATTTGTTTTGCATCAAGGTCGTATAAAAATGAATAATATTCCAGGTAGAGGCGCTGGAAGCCGAGTTGATTATTCAGTATGGACGGAATTTTTTGCGATCCCTTATGAGGTATTTTGGGTGATTCTGGGTGTAGCTGTGGTTTAGGCATGTTATTTTTATTAATTATGTTATCGTTGCGCTCACAATAAGCTGTATCGTGGCAGTGATAAAGCATTTCCCTATAAGAGCGCAGGGTGTCAGGATGGACGGTAAATAAGCATGAACAAAGGTGTTGAACAAGCATTGGCTGAGCATGTTGCAGCATTACAAAACTGCACGACTTGTTCTGATATGATTGGTCCGGTAATCACTGGTAAGGTTGTCGCTTCACCTATCATGTCTGTAGGGCAGGCGCCGGGCATCCATGAAGGGAAATTCCAGCGCCCCTTTTCCTGGACGGCTGGAAAGACGTTATTCAAATGGTTTGAAAGTATTGGTGTCACAGAAGAACTATATCGCCAGCATGTTTATATGGCTGCTGTTTGTCGTTGCTTTCCGGGCAAGAATGCTAGGGGAGGTGACAGGGTTCCAGACAAACAGGAAATTTTGCATTGTTCACAGTGGCTGGAGGCTGAATATCAGTTACTACAACCCGAGTTGATTATTCCCATTGGCAAGCTTGCGATTCAGCAATATATGTCTTTTGGTAAATTGACGGAAGTGATTGGCGCGAGGCATCAACTGGTGTTACAGGGCAGAGTGGTTGACATTATTCCTTTGCCACATCCTTCTGGTGTTTCAACCTGGTTTCGCACCGAGCCGGGCAAGGGTTTATTGCAGCAGGCGTTAAGTTTGATTCGTAAGCATCCTGCATGGGTTTCTACTTTTCAGGAGCCCTTCTGTAATGGGTGAAAATAAAAGTATATTTTCGAAACAACAATTTGTACTATTAGAGTTGTTAGCTGGGCACTAAAACTATTGGCTAGGAGCTTGTCCGAGAACTAAGTTTCTTAAAATTTTAATCAATATATAGTGGTCCTTGTAATAAAAAAACACCATATATTGTTGCTGTATTTTTTAAAAGCTAGTTCTCGGACAGTTTCCTAATCAATTGTTATTAGCTATAAAAGCTATAAAAAAGAAGCCATTAGCTGTAAAAGAAACCGATAAGGTTAAACTATGAACATTACATT
>JALVFC010000347.1 GCA_027030285.1 Thiotrichaceae bacterium
GAGCCTGAAGGTGATGCATGAAGACGATAGCCAGCTGGCGTTATCGTATGCGCCAGTAGATGAACCCAGAATAGTCATTAATGCCAATAGCTATGCTGCCTATGCCTATGCAATGCATGCTGTTCATGGCGCACAGGAGAACCGAGAAGCGGCAATCCTCAAGGTAAACAAGCTACTCCAATGGGTCACTTGTCAACAGCATGAAAATGGTTCCTGGGACTATTATGCGGATAGTGATCCCGGCAATTTTATTGACTGTTTTCATTCCTGCTTTGTGGTTAAAAACCTGCTAAAAACCCAACAGCTCTTACCCGAAACCAGCACCCTCAGCAACCCGAGCATCCATGCAGGGTGGGCATTTATCCAGGATCAGCTTTACGATAGCAAAATGGGACTGTGCCGCCGCTTTATCAAAAAAAATATCCGCGACCCCTATGTATGGGATCTTTATGATCAGGCTGAGTATTTGAATTTACTGATAAAATTCGGCGAAACCGATCAGGCACAACAGTTTGCAAAGCGCGTCATGAAACACTTTGCCAAAGGCAATGACTGGTATTGCAAAGTCGATATCCTCGGCAGGCAATGGGGGAAAAACTTCCAGCGCTGGGGCATTGCTCCTTTTCATCTGGCACACAGCCATCTGAATTCAACCAACCACTGACACCCCTAAGAAAACGACAATGTGCGGCATACTAGGTAGCGTTAATGTGACCACCCCCCTGCACCGGGCAATTAAAAGCCTGCATCATCGCGGACCAGACAGCTTTGGACAGGAACGCTTTGATATCAAGGGCAAACCCGTGCAACTGGCACATACACGCCTGGCTATTCTGGATCTGAGTCCCGCAGGACATCAACCCATGGTGAGCCGGAATCAACGCTGGTGGATCAGTTTTAATGGCGAAATCTATAACCATCTGGCACTTCGCCAGTCCCTGAATAATGATTTCAGGGGGCATTCGGATACCGAAACACTGGTAGAGCTACTTGCCCAGTGCAATGATGTCGAGGCAGTTGCGCGCCAGCTTAATGGTATGTTTGCTTTCGCTGCACTGGATACTCAGGAAGGCAAACTCTATCTGGTTCGAGACCCTTTCGGCATCAAGCCACTTTATTATTCAAAGCAACAGGACAAACTGCTCTTCGCCTCCGAGGCACGCAGCCTGCAAGAGCTCAGAGACATTGAAAATGGTGCTGGCAATAAAATAAGTGAAAACGCACTGGATACCTTTTTAACCCTGCGTTACGTGCCTTCTCCACAGACCCTGTGGAAAGACATTCAGCGTCTTCCGCCCGGGCATATACTAAGTATGGATATTGCTCGTGGAACAACCACCAGTCAGCGGTATATCCAGCCACAAACACAGCGCTTTAGCGGCTCCCTGAAGGATGCCATTGACGGTTATGAAAACGCGCTAAAACAGGCTGTTGAAAAACAGTTACTATCTGACGTACCCGTTGGACTGCTGCTTTCCGGTGGTATTGATTCCGCACTGATCGCTGCCATATCCCGTGATGCAGGTCACAAACTGCCCTGCTTTACTGTTGGCTTTGGCCATGAACACGACGAATGTGAAATCAGCGATGCGGAACAAACTGCCAGGGTACTAGGACTACCGCATCACCCAATTACCGTTACTCCTGAAACCCTACAGCAGGCTTTACCCCGTATTCTATCTGCCGTAGAAGAGCCACTGGGTACAACATCCATCCTGCCTATGTGGTATCTGGTACACCGTGCGCGTGAAGATGTCACCGTGGTACTAACCGGACAGGGAACAGACGAACCCTGGGGCGGATACCGTCGCTATCAGGTGGAAATGGTACGCCAGTTTATGCCTGTTCCTGCACTCTGGAAACTCGTCAAGGGTATGGTGCCCGCGCTGGACAGTAAACCCGAAGTTATCGAACGCGGACTACGCACCCTGGCTATCGGCAATACAGTCAAGCGCTTTGTAGAAGCCTGTAGCCTGTTTCCGGCACACGAACGACAGCAACTGACTGGCCGAGACAGTGCAGATAACCCCGCTCACCACATCATGCAGGACTGGCACCACTGGCTTGCCGATAGCCACTGTAAAGCAGCCGAGGAAATGATGCGCCTGGATACGCGCATGAACCTGTCGGATGATTTATTACTCTACGGCGACAAAATCTCCATGGCAACCTCACTGGAAGCCCGTGTCCCCATGCTGGATATTGAACTGGTTGCCTATATCGAATCACTGCCATTGTCTTATCGGCTGGCATTGTCACGCAGCAAAATTGTGCATAAACGCATGGCAGAGAGCTATCTGCCTTCCAGCATTGTGCATCGCAAGAAAAAAG
>JALVFC010000348.1 GCA_027030285.1 Thiotrichaceae bacterium
CCCATGCAGCGACTTCTCGTCGCCATCCACCAGGAGCATCCTAACCATAGACATCTCGCCGCGCCGATGCTCAAACGCAACCAGTACCATGGCAATCATGACGTCCACGGCCGGGCCCGAGCCAATATTCAAGACCGTCAATTGCTGGCGATCCATAAATACCCCGGCGTGATGATGCGCAACATCCCGTAAGCGATTACGCACCGCGCCAGACACACACATGCCAGATATCCACACACGTGCCCAAAAGAGACCAAAGCGCTCCTTTACACCCTCCACTGTCCATAGCGGAGGCATCCTTTCTTCCAGGAAAGCAATGATGTGCTTGTACAAGTACAGCACAAACATTGCCTCCCAGCGTCCCGCATTCTTGCGGATTATCCGCAAAAGCGGGGAGAATCTGTCAAACAGCGTTGTTGTAAATGCTGTTTTGGAGGCACGGATGAGGTGCCCCCGAAAAACCCTCTTATCCATGACGCCTCCCATAGAAATGCACGACTACTGAATTAGAGTAGCCGCGCGTGTTGATGAAATTCATGTCCTCGCCCATTTGAGCAGAACCAGCCGCATACCGCGGTAGGTTTTGCCCATCAGGGCCATCCACCCGGCCGCCCATATGAGTGGCCGGAGGACAACATGAATAACCGAAAGTCTTTCCTCACCGAGAGGTGAAGAAAATTTTTTCCTCTTGAACATGACTCACCTCCTGAGTGAGTTGTGGTTAAAAAAAGAAAAGAAGGTCTTGCTATAATATTTTAAAATAACCTTCCCCCTTGGCTATATAGTGCCATGATATGCGGAAATTGTAAAGGGCGTATGTTGTATCACACCTGCGGACGAGGTATGTAAATATCACCACTTTTTGGCTTACTGCAAGCATTTCTTTTGTAAAGCATCTGCGGACAAAAAAGACATCGTCCTTCCTAGACGATGTTGCGCAAGCGGCCAGATAGGAACTCGTTGATTGAAAGCTGCTCCTCTTCTAGCGGTGAGAGACGGTGCTTCTTTCTGAACACGATATACCTCCTAAGCATGAGACAATTTAACAATAAAAAGACAGAGCAGTGTATCTTCTATAAACATATTCTTAGCCGTTGACTAAGGTTTATAAAGATAGGTTGTAGCGTTGCTACAGCTCTGTTTTTTGAACTCTCTCCAGTCTGTGAGAAAGTGGGAGTGATAATGAACATCCGTGTCCATATTTTAACGTGCGGCATAACGTGCCTAGTAAAGAACCTTGCAGCGTACCCTCCCGCTAACAGGATCCCGTACTACGAGCCACACGACTGGCTGTCAGAGGACTTGTCTTACTGTCCTCGCATTTCCTGGCAGAAAACTGCCTTCTCGCCTACTTTAATAGTACACCAATATAATCTTTTTGTCTCGTGTGCTAGTAATCTTGTGCAGGAATCGGTCCTATATTAATCATTGGAATATGACGCTTCAAAAAAACATCAAATATCTCTTTTCAGTCTCTCAGGAGCTGATGACAGATTCTTAATCATTTCCCTTTACTAAAACCTCCTTCACAACACGAATGAGTACGTCCGTGTCAAAGCCCTCACCAAGAATATCTGCGATGAGGTCGTCTTTATTCATACTCTGCACAAGACGATTATGGTCGGCTTTTGATGTGCAGTAGCGCATGAGAATATCTGGGTGATTGATGATTGCAATTACGTCATCTCGTGAGAGATCTTCTTCAAAGAAATCCTGACTCTCTTTGCCAAATACCTTTGTGAATATGTGTTCATCAATGTCTTTGACATGTGGCGGATTTCTGCGTGATACTTCCTCAACTGCGCGTAGAAGATT
>JALVFC010000349.1 GCA_027030285.1 Thiotrichaceae bacterium
AACTAGCTCATAAAAGGATTGTTTCAGGGCAACAATCAGGTTACGGCTTGCCTTGTCATAATTCAGTTTGGCAACCTGGATGTCTTTTTTGACCAGCTTACCCTGGCGTGCCAGCTTGCCCGGAAAGGGGATTTTCTGACTCAGTGCCACTACCCGATCCTGTGGTCCCAGACGGGTTTCAATGGGGTCAATCGCCTCGGTATACACCAGTTTAGGGTCAGTGAGGGCGGTTGCCTGGGGGTATTGCTCTATTTTGCTTTCCCAGGCGAGCTTTTTGGCTTTCAGCTCGGTATTGTTTTGTAGTGCAATGTGGATTAGCTGATTTAGTGTGGTGCCTCGTGCTTTGGGCTGCGCTGCATGTGAGACGGGCAATAAGCCTGCCAGCATCACAATCAGTACTGTTTTTCTCAACTTGATCAATGGCATGAGAACCTCTTGTTAGCCTGAGTGTCAGGTGTTTTGAGTATTGTAAAACCTGTGTGCAGGACACAGGTCAAGCGATATTGTTTTCATCTGTTTTGGCTTCGCTTACCACAGACTCAATCAGATGGCAGACTGAATCACCGCAGGGCATACCATCGGGCATATCTGCCCACTCCAGCAGGGCTTTTTCCATACGCTCCTGTAGTGCCAGTAATTCCTTTAGTTGTTTGCGGTTTTCAGCAATACGACGTTGCAGAATCTCTCTCACGCGGGGACAGGGTGATTGACCTGCATTGCGGTCTTGCATGATTTCCTGGATTTCATGCAGGGTATAACCCAGTGCTTTCGCCTGGCGGATAAAGCGCAGCCATTTGACTTCATCCGGGTGATACTGACGATAACCATTGTGAGGATTTCGTTCAGGATTGAGCAGCCCCATGCGGGTGTAATAACGTACCGCATCGGCTGTTGCGCCACTTTGTCTGGCGAGTTCGGCGACGGTCATCATGATTTTCTCCTGTCGATAGCAAGTAAAGATTTAGAACGCTATCCCTAATGTGTTGTGATAGCGCATTTACTACAGACGCACCAAGGCATGCGTCTTTTGTAGCGTAATTAGGAATAGACTGGAGTTATACGAGAGGAGGGTGTAATTCAGGTGAGATAGTACGGTTGAATAAACTGGTATAGCCAGAAACGGGAGCTAAAGTGGGTGTATTGGGTGTTAACTCAGGGAGAGCACTACTTAAAATGGTCGCGGATATGCCCAGGCAGTGACAATTTG
Organism: Thiotrichaceae bacterium; assembly: GCA_027030285.1. Classification (GTDB taxonomy): domain Bacteria; phylum Pseudomonadota; class Gammaproteobacteria; order Thiotrichales; family Thiotrichaceae; genus HyVt-477. The sequence continues at coordinate 1,208 of JALVFC010000349.1, forward strand.
CATGACAACCCCCGTCGCCGCACACAGGATGTGCAGAGTGCTGACAGCAGGGCATATCACAGTGTTTGCCCTGCATGCTGGACATAGGCTGCATGTGATGACAGCTGATATTAGTGGCTTGTTTGTCTGTTACTTGTTGGCGGGCTTTTTCTGTAGACGCCTGTTGTGAAACATTGATGACTTGATGTGAACCAGGTGCATACGCCATGGTATAGCCCGTTGCAGGGAATATGGCGTTGAGTGTAATCAGCAATATGAGCAGGCGTGTCATCAGTTATTTACGTTGTTTAAAAATCAGGATTGTTAGGGCAAAGGCTAGCACAAACGCTTTTCTTTGCAAGTCATATACAGGCAAAAGACGGGTGGTTTGCGCCACCCGTCCTTGACTTGTGTCTACGTCTTACGACAACTTCAGCTTACTGGATGCGGAAGAAGCCCATCATGCCAGCATCTTCATGCTCCAGAATGTGGCAGTGGTACATATAGTTACCAAAGTTGACGGCAGGGTCAAAGCGACCAATAAATTCCACGGTTTCACCTGGCTGAACCAGTACGGTGTCTTTCCATCCCAGGTCAATACCTTCAGCAGGTTTACCGTTACGGGTCAGGATCTGCCACTGGATGGCGTGAGCATGGAAAGGATGTGCCATGGGAGAGCGATTCTGGATAGACCAGATTTCCGTATCACCTTCCGCCAGGTTAATGGTTTCATTGATGGTATTCATATCAAAAGGTACACCATTAATAACAAAGCTCATACCTCCCATACCTGAGCCCCCATTCATGCTTCCACCGTTCATATTCCCCATATTCATGGTCATCACGAAGTTACGGGTTTTGCTTGCATCACTGGCTGTCAGATGCGTATTAATCTCAGCACTGGCAGGAAGCGCCGTATAGAGTGTGACATTGTCCGTTGCCGCAGTGGTCACATCAAAGCGCATAATATCCATACGTTTTCCATTGACCAGCATGCCATTCATGTTGTTGCCACCGTTATTCATGCCACCATTATTCATGCCACCATTGTTCATGCCACCATTGTTCATGCCACCATTGTTCATGCCACCATTGTTCATGCCGCCATTGTTCATGCCGCCATTGTTCATGCCGCCATTG
>JALVFC010000350.1 GCA_027030285.1 Thiotrichaceae bacterium
CAGGAACCGGATTACATGTCAGTCGATGGATTAGATCATGGACGTGTTGAAACCCGAAAAATCTGGGTATCCACCGCATTGAATTGAGTATCTGGATTTTCCCCATGTCGGGTTGATATTCAAGGTAGAGCGGACAACCTGCCATAAGAAGCAAATTTACCGTGGTATTTATCCTATAACGCTTGATATTTATCATGAATGTTTATACCCTCATCATATGGTCATGAATATTAAAAACAGCAGGGAGTCAGTTAACAGCTGCTCGCATTGCAATCTAAAAAAGGTGTGTTTCCCGCATGGTTTATCCGCGGACGAGCTTTCTACGTTTGAAAATTCAGTTGATAAGACAGTAAAGATTCAGAAAAAGGAAAAGCTTTTTTCCCGGGGAGACCCGTTAACATCTGTTTATGCTATCAAGGCAGGTAGTATCAAAACTTATTTATCTACTTCAAAAGGTCAATCCCAGGTGCTGGGTTTTCATATGCCTGGTGACTTGCTTGGCTTCGACGGGTTTGCTGATGATCGTCATACCAGCAATGCAGTGGCAATGGAAGATACTATTTTATGTGAATTGCCGATGAGCAATTTTGAAAACCTATGTGAAATATTACCTGGTTTGCGCAAAGTCATGATGCAGCAAGTGGGTGGAGAAATTAACCGCCATCATTCATTGGTGCTAACACTAGGGCAGATGCAGACTGAAGAGCGACTGGCTACTTTCTTACTGAGGCTTTCCTGTTACTACCAGGTACGAGGTTTTTCCTGCACACAATTCAATTTACCCATGCCCCGTCATGACCTGGCTAATTTTCTGGGTATGGCTCCAGAAACGTTGAGTCGCATGTTTGCCAAGCTTGAGAAGCAAAAAGTCGTAAGCATAAAACGGCGGGAAGTGAACATACTGGATATGGATGGTTTACTGGGTTTATCACATGAGATCTGTACGCATGCAGAAGTTTAATCCACCCATACTAATAATCAATACTCCCAAAATAAGTCAACTTCTTCTTTCCTAATGATACTGTTATAGTACGCGGCTAGTTGGGTCGCTGTATCGGGCTGTCCAGCTATATTTGCTGTACAAATTGGTAACCCCAACCCCTCCTCATAAAATATCATTAAGGCAATACGATTATGAATATGACCGGGAAAGCAGAACTTTCTGAGTTTAATCTTGAAGCGTTGCAGGAGCAGATTCGACAGGTCGGATTTTTGTTAGGCGATGTCCTGAAGGAACAGGAAGACCCCCGGCTTTTCGAGACGATTGAAACCCTGCGGACAGGATATATTGGTTTACGTCAAAAAGATGATCCTGTCATACGCCAAGAGCTGATGTCGCTGATTGAAACCGTAGATACCGAGCTGCTGGAAAATATAATTCGTGCATTCAACGTGTTCTATGTCATCAGCAATATAGTAGAAGAAGACTTCCTGCATCGACAGCGCCGCAGTACCTACCGTTCTTCAGATGGTAGCTGCTTATGGGAAGGTTCTTTTCTCAGCACGATACAGGAACTGAAGCAGGATGGATTTACAGCAGCTGAAGTACAAACACTGATCAATGAGCTGAAATATTTACCCGTATTCACCGCACATCCAACAGAAGCACGTCGGCGTACAGTGATGGACATACAGCGCCGTATCTTTTTGCTGGTGGATGGTTTGTATGACAGAGACATGATCGGCGAAGAGCAGCGCGCCCTGATGCGACGAATTAAAACCGAAATACAGCTTTTGTGGCGTACCGATGAAGTCAGAACCAAGAAGCCATCGGTTGAAGACGAGATTACCTATGGTCTTTATTACTTTAAGGCGAGCCTGTTCCAGTCAATACCACTGGTTTACCGCTATTTCGAGCGCGCCCTGCGCAAAGTATACCCTGGAGAATCAATAGAAATACCCAATGTATTGGGGTTTGGCTCATGGATAGGCGGTGACCGTGACGGCAACCCTTTTGTCACGCCAGAGGTGACGAGACGCGCTATCCGTCTACATATGCAAACAGCACTACAGGAATATATCAGGCGAACCCGAAAGCTAATCAGTTCACTGTCACATCATAATGATTTAGTTCAACCATCAGCAGAATTTTCACAAAGTCTGCGAGCAGATAATGAGGAGTTGGCAGATAAGGTTTTCAAGGATAAAGTCTTTTTGTATGAAAAAGAACCATATCGACGTAAATTGTCGATTATGAAATACCGTTTGAAAGTACTTTTGAAAACGGTTGAAAAACGCCTTGATGGAAAATCATCACGGGTCAAGGGCGGAGCTTACCAGACTTCAGTTGATTTTATGGCAGACCTGCAACTTATTCGTGACTCACTGATCAGCCATAACGACCAGATTGTTGCAGACCGTGAACTAAAAGATCTGATGAGACTTGTCAGTACCTTGGGGTTCAGCCTGTATCAACTGGATATTCGGCAGGAATCCACCGAACACACCAATGCTGTCGCCGAGGTGTTAAACCAGTTTCTGCCTGAAGTGGATTACCACAGCATGTCAGAACAGCAACGGCTTGATTTGCTGGCACAACAGATTGCCAGAAAAACATTGCCCAGAGCGAATATCGAAGAACTCTCAGAGCAAACCGCAGGCATTATAGAAGTCTTCGATGTGATGCGCGAAATGAGCGAAGAAGCGGGTGAGCGTGTCTTTGGTACCTATGTAATTTCCATGACACACCATGCCAGCCATGTAATGGAAGTCATGTTTCTGGCGCGCCTGGTTGGTCTTGCAGGTACAGACAGCGAGGGCAAAAGCTTTTGTAATATTCAGATCTCCCCACTGTTCGAAACCATAGAAGACCTGCAACATATTTCCAGTGTATTGACCCACTTGCTGGAAAATAGCACCTATAGAGATTTGCTAAAAGCCTCGGGCAATCTGCAGGAAGTCATGCTTGGTTATTCGGATTCCTGTAAAGACGGCGGCACACTGGCATCGCAATGGAACTTATATAATGCCCAGAACGAAGTAATTGAACTCACTGAAAAATATCAGGTGAAATGTCGCCTGTTCCATGGTCGCGGTGGCACGGTAGGCAGAGGTGGAGGCCCTACACACCGCGCCATTATTTCCCAGCCAGCGGGTACTGTACATGGACAGATCAAATTTACCGAGCAGGGTGAAGTGTTATCCAATAAATACAGCCACGAGGAAACAGCAGTTTACGAGCTGGGTGTCGGGCTAACAGGTTTGCTAAAAGCCAGTATCGGGATTATTCATAAACAACAAAAATCCAGTGAAGCATTCAAGCAGGCAATGCAGGAGCTGGCAGCAACAGGAGAAAGCAGTTACCGCGACCTGACAGAAGAAACCACAGGCTTTCTCGACTACTTCTACGATATAACACCAGTTCAGGAAATAGGTCTGCTGAATATCGGTTCCCGTCCATCGCACCGCGCTACAGGAAATCGCTCACGTGCCTCAATTCGAGCCATTCCCTGGGTCTTTGGCTGGGCACAAGCACGTCATACCCTGCCTGCCTGGTACGGCATTGGCAGCGCGTTAAAGGCATATAGCGAAAGCCATGAGAACGGCGCTGAGCAATTACAGAAAATGGTCAAAGAATGGCCTTTCTTTGGCGCCTTGTTGAGCAATGTGCAAATGGCATTATTCAAGGCAGAAATGGACATAGCCAAAGAGTACGCCATGCTTTCCCCTAATCAGGAAGAAGCGATGGCTATCTATGAAAAAATACGCGCAGAATATGAGCTAACGGTTGACCAGGTTCTAAAAGCAACGGGCCTGAGTGAGCTTATGGAAGATACCCCGTTTTTACAACACTCCTTAAAATGGCGTAACCCTTATCTGGATCCACTAAACCATATCCAGATAACCATGCTAAGAAGGCATCGCGCTGCTATCGAAGGAACAGACCTGGTAGAATCTCCGCATCTTGATGGCTTGCTAAGAACGATTAATGCGATTGCCGCAGGTATGCGCAATACCGGTTAACAATAAAAAAAGAGCCAACATATAGTTGGCTCTAAAAGTGGACGCATCACTGTACGCCCTATTGGGGATTGTCTTGTAACGCACCTCCGTATCTAAAAAAAGAGGTGCTTTTTTTCGAACTACTCAGTCAGTACTAACTGACCAAAAGTGCTGGGGTTTTTCCAGGCAATATCCTGCTGCGCACTCCAGGCTAACTTGCCGTCACGCTCATAACCATCATCATCATCGTTGACCTGCACATCAATGCCGATGGTCTGTCCAACTGAAGGGTGCATACCCAGTAAACGCCAGGGAATAGATGCTTCCAGTACATAGCCTTTGCGTGTTTTAATCATCTTCTGCTTGATACCCGCCAGATTCCTTCGCGGAGACTTACTGCTTGCACTAACACCATAATCTTTCCAGCGGAACATAAACTGGAAATCATTTTTCCCGTCATAAGAGCTCAGCTGACTGTCATCGGCATCAATAAAGATCTCAATGGAATCATCACTCCACGGTTTGTCAGAGTCTTTGATGAAATTATCATCAGCCACATCAACCCGGATATGCAGGTATTGAGGGTCCCAATGAGCCTGCCAGTCTGCTGCCAGATCACGACTATCCCTGATGTGCCCGTCAATCACATGCATCAAACGAAAGTTTGAATTACGCGAGAAAACTCGTTGGCGATCTTTTACGCGGCTAATCTCGTGCCTAAACGCATTCACCTTGTCATCCAGTGATGAAATAGCTGTTGGCAGTGAATCCTGTAATGGTCTGATAACAGGTTTATGCTGCTCTGCCTGCATACGGCTGGAGAAGTCAGGTGCAACATGGCTAACCTTGCGAATATTTGCAACACTAGAACCAAAATCCAGTGGATCAAGTGGCTGTGTCTGCGCACTACGTGGCTTCCGGGTCGTTGCAACAACAGCTGGTTTTACCGTGTGTACAGCACGCGCAGGGCTACGGCAGCCTTCCCACCAACAGGGCTGGTTTTTGTTAAATGCCAGCAACGCCTGATACTTGGGGGCTTCACTGGCAGGCTGTGAGATGTACTCCTTGATACCCCAACTACCTATCCAGGTATACAGGCGTGGTGCGGAAAATGCGACAAACAAGGTGCCACCGTTTTGCTTCCAGCCTTGCAGAAAGTGGTAATACAACTCTGCCATGCGCTTATCCTTATTGGCAAAAATTAGATAAGGATTTGGTCCTTCACGCACTGTATGAGTCTTGTAGGCAACCAGATGTTGACCACCTTCATAAGCAACCAGGCTAACCTTGTACTTTTTAGCAATCGCCGCCTGAGCCTTTACGCTTTTCAGAATATTAGGTATGGAATACCTGTTCTTTGGAGACATCAGCTTCTTGAAGATGCTATCAATACTGCGAATACCGTGTATTTCACGCTGGTCAATATAGAAATAAGGCGCAATAGCAAGCGCATCAGTATGCTTATAAGCATCCTTATAGCCGAGCAAAGTCTCAGACAGGCGCTTGTTCGTCGTCATAGCACCCATGACACGCACAATACGCTCAGTACCACCAAAGACATCTTCCCAGATCTTGAAAATTTCCACGCTACGCCTGGAGAAAAACTTGTAGCCTGCCTGATCCTTGTTTTTGTCCAGGTGCATTTGCATACCCATTTTCTTCATATAGTGAGCCTGGGAAAAAATCCCGTTCCACGCCTCATTGCTATATTCGATATAGGATTTCAGGCTGGGTTTCAGATTATCTCTGACAAGACTGGCATAATTACGAACATAGGTATTATCAGCCCTGTGTGGCAGATTAAACCAGGGATCCGCATTGACCTGGTTAGCAAGCTCAATCATCACTTCCAGAGGAACACCGCGGACACCCTCCTTGCCGCCCCAGGTTGACTGACTCATGGTAGGGCGGTCTTGCCAGTGAACCTGATTATCATTACGGGTAATGCCAGACATATTCATAAAGCGAATCACCTTAAAATCTTTCATAAAGTCCAGGTAATCCGGGTTAAACAGGATCTGCTCATGGTACTGCTCAAAGGAGAGAAACTTGTGATTGCCACACTGTCGAGCCTCGTCCACCCGCTTAAAAGAATTTCCCATACAAATGCCGCCCGGCATCAGGACATGGATATCACGAATATAGTTTTCCGGGTTGCTTTCCTTGATAATAAGGTAGGCACTGATACGCCCATTCTTGCCAGGGCGAATACGGATAATGTCCTTACCCGAAGTATGGCTAACCAATTTTGCATCTGCACCATAAGTGATTTTACCTTCACCCTTGTAAAGAACGGTATACAGACCTGCAGGAATGGTTTTTGCTGGCAAGTTACTGATAAAGCGCGTTCCAACTTGCCCACCATTAAGGTTTTTAGGCCAGCCATTTTTGTCGTAACTAATTTTGCCTTTGGTAAACCATGGTCTGGCTTCTTCAAAAGGCGCCGACAGCTTAAACAAATCAACAAAGGGCATGCTGGAATTGATATCCATTGCCTCATTGGTATTGATGCCTAAAGCGGAAGACTGGTTGGCAGAATTGGCATATGACGCCGAAAGACTTTGTGCGGCAATAAGCGCACTAATACTTAACACTCGAATTAGCTTGTTCATATTTCCCCGGTTTCAGATCTAACAAGTCTGAATTATTTTTATTATTATATGCTCGGTAATGGTTTGTGGAATTACCATAAGCGGTTGTTTTTATTGTTGTAGATGCAGCTCTTGGTTTGACTTTAGGGTTTGTGTTTGAGCTAGCAACAGGGCAAATATTACACAGAAAAAATAAACTGACCAGAAATTACTGATAACTGGAGTGGTTAAAAAATACAGGTCAGACAAGTTCCTCAGCGTAACCGTGAAGAGGATTCATGTTTTCAGACAAACGGGTATGTATAAAAATTAACCATATGGTAGACTGGTAAAAAATACCAATAAAAATAATAAAAATGGATATATTTCAAAGCCACTACACCACAACAAAGGGATGGTCTGATGAACTACCAGACTACAACTCTCCCCAGACATTAGTCCTGGTGTTTGGGCATTCCTCTTTTCTCGAACAGCAAGAGCCGTTCCAGGAAATTATCAATAAATACCCGGACTCGATTATTGCAGGTTGCTCAACGCCAGCCGTCGTTCTCGATCACAAAGTAAACAAACAGGGTGTGGTCATATCAGTCACACGTTTCTGGAATACCCGTTTGCGAATATCGACACGAGAAATAAAACCTGACGAAACTCCAGAAACACTCGGAAAACAACTGGCAGAAGAGATAAAAGAAGACTCCTTATCAGCAATATTAACCTTTGCTGACGGACTGTCGATCAATGGCAGCCAATATATTCAGGGTATCGACAGAGTTGCGGGAAAAACCATGGTGGTCACAGGTGGACTGGCAGCATATTGTGGCAAGCCTGCAAAAAGCTGGGTGTTAAGCAACGGCATACCGAAAACAAAAACAGCCTGTGTTATTGGTTTCTACGGCGACTCAGTACGCTTTATAAGTAGCCATGGCGGTGGTTGGAAAGCCTTTGGTCCCAAACGCAAAATTACCAGGGCGCACAACGAGGTCCTGTACGAACTGGACGGCAAACCCGCACTACAGCTGTATAAAAACTACCTGGGTGAAGCTGCCAATGATCTGCCCAAATCAGGTCTACTCTATCCTTTATCCATCTGGTCAGATAAACCTGAGGATAATGTCGTTCGCAGTATAATGAACATAGATGAAGAGGCACAATCCATCTCCTTTGCCGGGGACATACCGCAAGGAGTGTTTACCCGCCTCATGTACGGCACGCTGGAAAATCTGATAGACGGGGCAGAACAGGCAGCTCAGAACCTGCAAGAAATCTACACCCACAACCCAGGCATATTATCCATCGTAGCAAGTTGTATCGGACGCCTTCTGGTACTCGATGACGATGTTGAAATGGAAGTAGATGCTGTACTAAAAAAATTACCAGATGGCAGCAGACAGATAGGGTTTTACTCAGCAGGAGAGTTCGCCACGCTCAATCAGGGGGCGTGCGCCTTGCACAACGAAACATTAGCATTAACGGTGATCTATGAAAAATAACTATAACAACCAGAACAAGACACCACACCATCGCTTGTTAAACCAGCTAAAAAAAGGCAGCCTGTCCTTTAACGAAGTCCCAAAAGACCTTGCAACATGGCAGCAATTTCTCTCTGTGGTAAACCGCTCCTACCACGCCGATACAGAATCGAGACAACTGCTGGAACGCTCACTCGAAGTATCCTCAGAAGAAATGCACACCCTGTACGAAGAGCTCAAGGACGAATCAGAACAACGCATCTCTGCCATCCAGAAATCCGAACAAAAAATGCTCTTCATGGCAAATATGAGCCATGAAATCCGCACCCCCATACACGGCATCCTCGGCTCACTGGACGTAGTGCGCCAGACAGAACTGGACGAACGCCAGAAACTGTTTATAGATACCGCCCATGTATCCTGCGAAGCCATGCTGGATATTATCAACAACATCCTCGACTACTCCAAAATCAGTGCCGACAAATTTGAACTGGAAATGACCAGATTCTCGTTGCGGGAACTGGTAGAAGAAGTCAACAGCATCATGGCGATGACAGACCCCGACAAACCCGTCGAAGTCATCTCCTATGTCGCCAAAAACGTCCCGCAAACCGTACGCGGCGACAGCTCGCGCATACGCCAGATGCTCATCAACCTGGTCGGCAACGGTCTCAAATTCACAGAAAGTGGAGAAGTCTACACACGCGTAGAAAAACGCTACGAAAACGAACACACCCTCACCCTGCGCTTCGAAGTCAGGGATACCGGCATCGGTATCCCCAAAGACATGCAAAAAAACATCTTCAACTCCTTCGTCCAGGTCGACGCCTCCATTACCCGGCGCTACGGCGGAACCGGGCTAGGACTCACCATCGTAAAAGAATTTGCAGAACTCATGAATGGCTCAGTCGGTGTCGAAAGCGTCGAAGGCAAAGGCAGCCTGTTCTGGTTTGAAATAACCCTGGACAAAGTCGAACAGGAA
>JALVFC010000351.1 GCA_027030285.1 Thiotrichaceae bacterium
GAAGCATTTTTGTTGGTATCTCCACTAAAGATAGTAAAAAGACCAACAAAAATACCAACATTTTCTTGGGTTGTGGTGGCAAAACATGGGACACACAGGGATACTACAGACATAAAAAAGCCCGCTGTAATGCGGGTTTTGGGATATTCCGGGAAGTCTCGGGATGAGTAAATGGCGGAGAGGCAGGGATTCGAACCCTGGGACGGGGTAAACCGTCGCTGGTTTTCAAAACCAGTGCTTTCGACCACTCAGCCACCTCTCCGTTTTTTCTGACTGTAGTCCCAGCATGGCTGGGAGCGCGTAGAATAATAAAAACTGTGCCGATGTTCCAGTATTATTTTCTGATTTTATGAGGATGTTTTCTGTTTGGGCTTATAGCGGCGTTTGTTCTTGTTGTAACGGGGCTTGCGATTGCCGCCGTGTGGTTTTCCTTTGCCGTGAAAATTAGATTTCTTTCTGGGTTTTCTGATGGGTTTTTTAATCTCTGGCAGCAGCTCCGCAGTGATAGACTCCATGGGTAGCTTCATTTCTATGTAGGATTCTATTTGTGGCAGGTAGTGTGCGGTATCTTCACAGGCAAAACTTATGGCTTCTCCGGATGCTCCTGCCCTTGCAGTTCTGCCTATGCGGTGTACATAGTCTTCTTCCATTTGTGGCAGGTCGTAGTTGATCACATGACTAACATCAGGGATGTGTAAACCTCTGGCTGCAACGTCTGTGGCTATTAGTACGGAGTATTTACCCTGTTCAAATTCTGCCAGAAGCCGTTGTCGTTTGGTTTGCCGCACATCTCCGGAGATCATGGCAGCTTTAAAGCCATTGCCTTTCAGGTAGGCTTCGATATTTTCAGCATTACGTTTAGTGTTTACAAAGATAATGCTGCGGAAGGGTTGCTCACGCTGTAACAAACCTATCAAAAGGGGTATTTTTTCCTGGTTTCCCGGGTAATAGACTTTTTGGGTGATATTTTTTGCGCTGACTGATTCACCAGCTATTTCAACTTTAACCGGGTTATTCATATGTTCATATGCCAGTTCCAGAACACGCTGAGAGAGTGTGGCTGAGAACAGCATATTGAGGCGTTTGGCTGGCGGGGGCATGCGTCGTATCAGATAGCGGATGTCGCTGATGAAGCCCAGGTCAAACATGCGATCTGCTTCATCCAGAATGAGTACTTGTATGTGCCTGAGCGTGTAGCACTTTTGTTTGAAATAATCAATGAGTCGTCCCGGGGTGCCGACTAGAATGTCAACGGGTCGCTCAAACTGTCTGCGTTGCTTCTCGTAGGCTGTACCTCCATAGACCAGGGCAGTTTTTAAGCCTGTGTGTTTGCCTAGTGTTTCTGCATCACTAGCGATCTGGATTGCCAGTTCACGTGTGGGGGCGATAATTAAGCAGCGTATATTTCCTGGTTTTGTGGGTGTTTGCTCACTTTCATTAGCTAACAGTTTCTGAAATGCTGCTAGTAAAAAAGCGGCTGTCTTGCCTGTCCCTGTCTGTGCCTGTCCTGTAACATCCTGTCCTTTAAGACTATATTGCAGGGTTTCTGCCTGGACGGGCGTACAGTATTCGAAACCGGCTTCCTGTAGAGAGGCTTGTACCTGTGGAGGGAGTGGGAGTTCGGAAAATGCTTGTGTACTAAGGTGGTCATTATTCATGCGGCAGAGAATAGCACATTTGCCTGTTTTTACATACGATTCACTGGAATTGCTCTCTTTTGCCTTGCCTGACGGATTGTTTTAAAGAGGTCTTATCTGTAACTACTCAGGGTAATTGTATTGTAAAGCGGTGAGCTATTGATTATGGGCTTCGGCAACAGGATGCTGCTGCAAAGCTTACAGAGATGTCTTTAACAGCGACCATAATAATCAACAACTTACCTCCTACGCTATTACCACACTGAGTAATTACAATCTTTAAACGCTTTTGTCAGAATTACCTTTTATCCTTAATTCCTTTACCATTTTCCTGTCCAGTATTAGCATGCACACCAACCCTTAAAACAATAATAATAAGTAGGTTTACTATGAAACATAAGAAATCAATAGCATTAGCTTCACTTTTGTTACTTTCAGCTTCTACCCTAAACGCCGATCCTCTTTCTTTTACTAACCCTTTTAGTACTTCAACAGGAGTTCCGGGTTCTTACAATCCAGTATATTTTGGTGGCAGTCTTGGTTATACCACCGCTGATAGCTTTTGTAACGGTCTGAGCAATTGTGATGACTCGGATATGGGATGGAAAATATTTGCAGGCTATGACTATAGCGAACGTGTTGCTTTTGAAGTTGGTTACAACTCTATCGGCTCATTTTCATCC
>JALVFC010000352.1 GCA_027030285.1 Thiotrichaceae bacterium
AAACAAATTCACCGTACCAGGCTATACTCGTTTTGATTTCAATGCGCGTTACGCTTATTCAAAAAAAACTGAGATCAGCTTTTCGGTAAAAAACATTCTGGACAAGGACTATATTGCCGCACCGATAGTCGAAGACGTGCTTGTCGAAGGCTATCCCAGGCGGGTCTTGCTGAGTGTGATGCATCAGTTCTAAGTCAGGGCAAGAATTTGTATTTCTTTTTCTCTAATGCAACTACTGACAATTGCATAGCTACAGACAATTCATCTCTACGGAATGAAGAAGCCAACATGTTCTTCAATGTTATTGCAAAACGTTATGAGCAGGACAGTCTAGTTGTCACCAGCAACTTGTCATTCTCTCTGTTACTCTTCTTATTTATAAAGGGTTCTCACCCATAGCTACCAGTGATCTTACAAGCGTATTACCCAAATCATCAAGCGAATCACTGATCCCCAGGTCTTTACACTGCGTTACTGGCAAGCCAGCATAACCACAAGGGTTAATATGTTCAAACGGACTCAAGTCCATGTCTACATTTAAGCTTAAACCATGATAGCAGCGCCCATTGCTGACACGTAAACCCACAGCGGCAATTTTTGCACCATTAACATAGACACCGGGAGCCTTACTATCACTATTTGCATGTATCTCATACTGACCGAGCAACCTGATCACCGTATTCTCAAGATGGTTAACCCATTGCTTGATACCGATGTGCGCACGTTTTAAGTCGATCATGGTATAGACAATTAATTGACCGGGAGCGTGATAGGTTACCTGTCCTCCCCTGTCGATATGCACTACGGGAATGGTAGCAGAATTCAGAATATGCTTGAGCTTGCCATTGCGACCTAAAGTATAGACGGGTTCATGTTCCAGCAACCATATTTCATCAGGCGTCTGGGCATTTCGTTGTGCCTGGAAAGACTGCATTTGCAGATAGATTTTCTGGTAGGGCTGTAACCCCAGGTGTCTGATTGCGGGTGTTATAGCACCCACTGTGTTAGCTCACAGGCAGTTAAGTCAGTGTACAATGCATCCAGTTGTTGACGGTTTTGCGCCGCAATAGTTAGACTCAAACTGAGGTATTTATTATTTTTACTGAATTTTTCAGTTACTTTCTGTTCATTAAACTCAGTATCATGCTGGCTGGCAATCGCCATAATCTTCTGCCGAAACTCTGGAATAGCAGCCCCCATGACCTTGATCGTAAAGTCGCAGGGGTATTCAATCAGGGACTCTTCAGCAGGTATCTCTCGAGGGGTATCCATTAATGAAAAACCTTTTGCATGCTATCTGTCATTTTACGCCATAAGCCACCACCAGCAACCGTATTCAGGGCGGCCAAAGGCGCTTCAATAACAACTTCATCACCATCATTGATAATCACCTTGCCAATTTTATCACCACGATAAACAGGCGCATCTACATCAGTTGGATATTGAATTTTACCCTTCATGCGTTGATAGCTGCCCTTGGGGACAGTGATATAAAAATCGTTGATAAACCCAATGGGCATATTCTTTGCGGAGCCTTTCCAGATACGTACATTCTCCAGAACACCGCCCGCTTTATATAATTTATGGGTCTCAAAATTACGATAACCATATTCCAGTAGTTGTTGACTCGCATCGGCTCGTTCTTTCATACTTTTAGCACCCAGAACTACCGAGATCAGGCGCATACCATTGCGGTTTGCAGAGGCAACGAGACAGAAACCGGCTGTATCAGTATGTCCAGTTTTTACACCATCCACAGAAGGATCAAGCCACAGCAGCTTGTTACGGTTGTATTGTTTAATACCGTTATAGCTATATTCTTTTTCTTTATAAAGCTTATAGTGCTCCGGGTATTCAGTAATGAGTATACGAGTCAGTTTAGCAATGTCATTTGCTGTGGTGAAGTGATCTTTCGCTGGCCAACCGGTAACATTGACATAATGAGTATCATTTAATCCCAGACGACGTGCCTCGGCATTCATTTTCTCTACAAAACTGGCTTCTGTACCTGCCACATGCTCAGCCAGTGCAACCGCAGCGTCATTCCCCGACTGAATGATTAAACCATGCAGAAGGCGTTCTAGTGGTACTTTTTTCTTTGCCTCTACGAACATACGTGATCCTTTCATACGCCATGCCTTCTCACTGATAAATACCAGATCTTTTTTGTCTATTTTGCCCTGCTCAAGCTCCTTGTAAATGACATAAGCCGTCATCAACTTGGTAATGCTTGCTGGCTCAATACGTATATCAGCATTCTTGCTGGCTAAAATGCGGTGTGAGTGAAAATCTTGCAGCAAATAACTCCTGGCATTTAT
>JALVFC010000353.1 GCA_027030285.1 Thiotrichaceae bacterium
CTCAAATTTATGCAGGTGCGTGATACCTTAAGTATTATCTATGATCAGGTAGGCACACCGACCTGGGCGGCAACATTGGCAGATTGCATCTGGCGCATACTGGATACCCCGGCGCAGGGGATCTATCACTGCGCTGACAATGGCTTAGCAAGCTGGTATGATTTCGCGGTTGCCATTCAGGACGAGGCATGGCAACTGGGTTTGCTGGACAATAAAGCACGGCTGCTACCCATCCGTACTGAACAATACCCGACACCTGCGGCGCGACCAGCCTACAGTGTGCTGGACAAGTCGAAAACAGAAGCATTGTTGCAGATCGTATTGCCACACTGGCGTGATAGTCTGCGCCAGATGCTCAGTGAGTTAGCTGCTGAGTAGTAACTAACAGAGTATAAAACAGAGAAAAAGAAGACAATAATGACAATAGAATATCAGCCCAGAAACCTGCTGGTTACAGGTGGTGCGGGCTTTATTGGCACCAATTTTGTATATTACTGGCTTGAGCAGTATCCTGACTCCCGCGTTGTCGTGCTGGACGCGCTCACCTATGCTGGCACCCGTTCCAATCTGGATGCACTGAACGATCACCCTGGTTTTCGCTTTGTGGAGGATACGATTCTCAATCAGTCATTAGTGGAAGAGCTATTGCGTGAAGAGGAAATAGATACCATTGTTCACTTTGCTGCGGAATCGCATGTAGACCGTTCTATTTATGGCCCCGATGCTTTTTTTGAGACCAATATCACGGGTACGCACAGCTTGCTGAAAGCAGCAAAAAAAGTCTGGATGGATGAAGAACATCTGCCTGAAGCACATCGCTTTCATCATGTTTCCACGGATGAAGTCTATGGCACGCTGGGACCTGGTGATCCAGCATTTACCGAAAAGACCCCCTACCAGCCAACCTCTCCTTATGCTGCCAGCAAGGCGTGTTCAGATCATATCGTAAACTCATACTTTCATACTTATGGTTTGCAGACCACCATCAGCAATTGCTCCAATAACTATGGTCCCTGGCAGTTTCCTGAAAAGCTGATTCCGCTGACTATTTCCAATTTGCTGGATGGCAAGCCGATTCCCATTTATGGCGATGGGCAACAGATACGTGACTGGCTCTATGTGGATGACCATAACCGTGGCATTGAGCTGATCCTGAATAAAGGGCGGGTAGGCGAGACCTACAATATCGGCGGTAATAACGAGCAGGCAAATATGAGTCTGGTAAAGCAGCTGTGCGCTGAAATGAATAGCCGTTTCCCTGAGGCTGAGCATTATCCGCATGAATCCCTGATTACCCATGTGGCGGATCGCCCCGGACATGATCGGCGTTATGCAGTTGATACAGCAAAAATAACCAGCGAATTAGGTTATCAGCCCGTGGAAACCTTTGAAACAGGCATGCAAAAAACTCTTCAGTGGTATCTGGATAACCTGGCAAACTGGGAAGTTACCGTCAACTTGTTCGGAACTCACGGATGAGCATGCCCTGCAAAATCTGCGGTAATAGCGAAAACAATAGCGTTTACCAGGCCAGGGAAATGATGCTGGGTTATCGTGACGTGCATGACTATTTTCAATGTGGTGAGTGTGAATGTTTGCAACTGGAAAAAATTCCAGACAACCTGCCAGACTACTACCCGAAAGACTATTATTCCTATTCTGATGTGAGCTTTCCCACGGGAATAAAACGCTGGTTACTGGCACAACGTGATTACTATGCCGCTACAGGAAAAGGCTGGCTGGGCAAGTTGCTTTATGCCAGGAATCCGGAAGCTAAAATTGCCACCCTGCAAGCTACAGGCATCAATCGTCAGTCCGCCATACTGGATGTTGGCTGCGGTGCCGGGCATATGCTGTATTCACTCAAGGAGGCGGGTTTTGCGCATGTGCAGGGTGCAGATCCCTTCAATGACGGGGACATTGAATACAAAAATGGTGTGAAGATTATTAAACAGACGATTCATGAGGTGCAGGGTAAATGGGATCTGATCATGTTCCATCATTCTTTTGAGCATGTGGCGGATCAGCTGGCAACCCTGCAATCTGCTGCTGAGCGCCTGCAAGAGCATGGCATCTGCCTGATTCGTGTACCAACGGTTAGTTCCTGGGCATGGCAGCACTACGGTACAGACTGGGTACAACTGGATGCACCGCGGCATCTGTTTTTGCATTCCCTGAAAAGTATGGAAAATCTTGCGAAGCAGGCTGGACTGCAAGTTGACAAGGTGATTTATGATTCTTTTGCACTTCAGTTTTGGGGTAGTGAGCAGTATCAGCAGGATATCGCCCTGCATGATAATAATTCGTATGCCGTTA
>JALVFC010000354.1 GCA_027030285.1 Thiotrichaceae bacterium
TTGACTTGCATGTTTTCCAGGCTGCTCGGCAACATATCCACCATGCCCGGGAATCCTGCAAACATTTGCCGCAGTTGCTGTGCATTATGCTGGCGATCCAGCAGTGTCAGATAGGGAAGCAGTGGAGATACCCCATTAAGCATCTCCAGTGCATGGAAGGTACCATCAAACGGTGTGCCTGCTAAAAACAATTGCATGTCATGTTTTTCTACCAGCAATTTCCTTAACGTAGCAGACTGTCGTAATGCTTTAAGTATGATATATCCACCTGTTGAATGGGCAATAATCCGTACCGGTAATGAGGCGTATTTTTCTCCCTTCAGGGTAAGTTGCATAAACTCTGTCAACTGGCGTGCGTTGTCGGCTGTTGACAAACGCCAGTCATATTCAAAGCTCACAATATTTTGTGAATGCACCTGCTCCAAATAATTGGCAAAAGCCCGGTAACGATCTTCAATCCAGCCATCAGTAGCTGCCTGGGGTGTGCTTTCAATATTTAGTTGTTGCAATTTGCCAGCTGCAATGGCAGCGGTATCAAGCCAGACACGTTCACCACCGACCAGCAGATGAGTCGCTGCAAAGGCGGGGATAATAAAAGTTGTTCCTGTTGCTTCAATGCTGCGAGCTTGTGAGCCATTTTCTGTGGCGCTTGATGAGCGGGTCGTGGCTGAACTGGCTGCTCTATCGCGTACACTTCTTTTACCTGTAAACGGTTTTAAACCTTCGTATAACCACTTTAGCGAGGTTCTATTTTTGAAATATGAAAAATGATTAACATCCTGATTTTTGTCCAGTAACAACACCGGCGGATCAGTGCGTTGCAAACCACCACGCATGGCACTGGTTTCCACGACAAAATCATTCTGTTTCCAGTAATAGGAATTACTTAAAGCAACCAGTAAGGTTTGCCGCGAGAACCCATCAGCCTGTGCATTACCGGCAATCACCATTAAAGCAGAATCAATGCGTCCGTCATGGTTGTTTAACAGACGAACCAGCCCTCTACCGGGGATCATGCTTTCCAGGCCAGGCAATTCGCCAAGTTCAAAGCGTTTTTTGGCTGCAACGATGGCAAAGCTTTTAAGCACATCCACCGTTTCTGCAATTTTTGGATCTGCAATACGGGCAAACCATTGGACTGCTGTAGCAAGCACACTAAGATAAATATCCAGCCTGCCACCCGCCAGAGTCGTGCCGCGTATTGGGCAGGCAACACGTACAAAGCGTTCTACCACAGGGGCTTGCCCTCGCAACTGTTTATTGAGCTGTTTCAATTCCTCAATAGCACGGTCAGGAACAGCACTATCATAAGCAGAACAATACAGCTCGATATCCTCGCGTGAAATGGGATCGCCATCTTTATTTGTACTATTGGCAAAACACAGTAACTCACCCACCAGACCGCCTCTGGAATGACTCAGCAAGTGAACTGTCTGACCTTGTGGAAGCAACTGCAACAGGTCTATGGCATTTTTCACCGGACTCAGCGTCAAGGTGTCATGTTCAAACGCATACACTCGCTGATAGTAGTAGGTATTGATGAAATCCAGCCAGATAGAGCTTTGTCTGCTTCTGTTATTGTTGCCTGCTTCTGCTACATCTTCCTCAGCCCATAAATCACCAAAACTGCCTTCCGTTGATGATGCCGTACCATGGATAAGAATAAGTAGTGGTTGTTCAGATTTTGGCAGCTTCCCGGCAACTGCCTGCCATGTTCTGCTTTGGTGGTTCCATTTGAGAAAACTTTCTTTGTCAGTTTGTAATTTATCAACAAAATGACTGGCAATGCGTTTTACATCAACGGGTTTACGTGCCTGTTTCAGTAAACCTTGCCATTCAATATCCAGAAAACTGATCGATTTGATTAAGTCTGTAAAACCCCGTGAGGCGACAGTGCCTGACATACCAGCCAGAGAAGTCGTTGATCTGATGACCAACTTGTTACTTTGCGATTTGCCAGCAGATCTTGCTTGCGTATTTTTGCTAAGTGCCAGTAACTCATCCAGTCGCAGGAACAATATCCCTCCGTCTGTCAATTCTACTTCTGCAATTTGTTCAGGATCACATTCCAGAGTAATCGGTGTCGTAGCTGAAACATCACGCGCTGAGACAAACTCATAACTGGTTTTGCTATCAATCGTGAAAAGACCCTCAACCTGTTTATTAAGGGATCTCAGGTTTTTTTGATCAGAGCTAGCCGCGCCACGGCTAGTCGAGGTGGCGATAGGTGTTGCAAATAGTGTGAGTTGAATTTTAGCCACGCTATTGATCCAGGTTTTCAACACAGAAGGGTTACAACGCTAACAAAACCTGA
>JALVFC010000355.1 GCA_027030285.1 Thiotrichaceae bacterium
GATTCCCCTTGACGGTAAAGTGGTAGTCAGCCTCTCTTTCTTCGACCAGATAATGCGCAAAGTCACGCTGTGTCAGCAGGGCATCGGCGGTGATGGTTTTGCCCTTGATGTCGATAGCATCCAGCAAAGGGATGGCAGTTTTGATTTCGTTAGTTTGTTTTTCTTCGTCACTACCTTCTATTGGCAAGGTTCCCACTTTTTTTGGGTGTAGCATTGGTTACTTTGATGTCCGACAGCACTCATGATATGTGTCGAGCAGCTTGTTGAAGAAGTGGGACTCTCCGAGCTGACTCCCCGTGAAATCGTCGATGGCTATCCCAAACACGAGATACTGGAATATGCACAACAGCATCAGATGGATCTGATTATTCTGGGGCGGCATCGTCGTCCCAGAATATTGGAGCTTTTGGGTTCTACAGCCAATACCATTTTGCATAAAGCTCAGGCGGATGTGTTGCTAATT
This sequence comes from Thiotrichaceae bacterium, assembly GCA_027030285.1. GTDB lineage: Bacteria > Pseudomonadota > Gammaproteobacteria > Thiotrichales > Thiotrichaceae > HyVt-477. Next base: position 464 of record JALVFC010000355.1, read on the forward strand.
GGTCACGCCTAGCTGACCAGGGCTGTTATCTATGAACGGGAAGCATCCATGAGGAGTTTTAGCTGGCTACGCAAATCTTCTAGTTCATCCAGTAGATCCAGTGCCAGCGCGGCTCCGGCAAAGTTGACTCCCAGGTCTCGTTTCAGGCGCAAGGCTTTGTCAGCACGAATCAGAGTGCTGCGATGAAAGCGCCATTGGCGGCTATTGTTGCCTTCCAGTGGCGTAATAATGCCCTGATTAACCAGCTTAATCATGATTTCAGCTGGTGTGTGGCAGATCCAGCAAAGCTCTGCCAGTGTTAACGCAGCTTCTTCTTCCAGAATGTGTCCTGACATAGTGGTCATGGTGGCTAGCTTTTTTGCATTCACGTCTGGCACCTCCTAAAACAGATAGCTACGTGGGTTAAAGTCGATCTCATCGCGCATCTTTTCATTCAGCTCTTTTACCTTCGGGCTGGATGAGGGTGGCAAAACGATTTGCAACACGACATAAAAATCACCTGCATTTTTACCGGGGAGTCCTTTGCCTTTCAGGCGCAACCTGCGTCCCTGTTGGGAGTCCGGTGGTACTTTCATGCCTACTTTTTTTCCATCAGGTGTAGGAACCTGAATTGTGGCTCCCAGTGTAGCCTCCCACGGTGCAACAGGCACATTCAAGTATAGGTCTTTACCCTTGACTGTGTACAAGCGATGTGGATTAAAACCGACTTCCAGTAGCAGGTCGCCACGTTCAGCTCCGCCTATTCCAGGGTTGCCCTGCTTGCTCAGGCGGATAGTCTGACCTTCCTTGATACCCTTGGGGATTTTCACTTTCAGGGTGCGTTGTTTATTAACAATCTGTCCCTGTTCATTTATTTCAGGCATTTGCAGGGTAAACGAGCGAGTGCTGCCATTGAGAGAGTCTTCCAGGTCAATCATGATTTTGGCACGCACATTCTCTCCCTTGCTGCGAAAACCACCCTGTCCTGTACCACCTGAATAGTAGTGTGTACGACCCGATGTACGCCCACCTCCAAACAGGTCTTCAAAGAAACTGCTATAGTCATGCGCATTACCCTGAGTGTAGCCGCCACCACCGAAGTCAAAATTCTGCTCCCAGTCAGGCGGCGGCTGGAAACCGCTTTGCCCTGCTTTCCAGTTACTACCCAACTGATCGTAGGCTTCCCGTTTTTCCGGGTCTTTTAAGACTTCATACGCCTCGCCGACTTCCTTAAAGCGTTGTTCGGCATCACTTTCCTTGCTGACATCAGGATGGTATTTACGTGCCAACTTGCGGTAAGCCCGTTTGATCTCATCCTGAGTGGCGTCTTTTTTGAGACCTAAAATGTCATAGTAGTCTTTATATTCCATACAGTTTCTCTAATTATTGGCTGCCTTGTGGCAACCGATACATGGGTATTTTCAGAAAAGAAATCAGGTATTGCAATGACAATAATACAGACTTGATGATCAATGAGATCTCGCCCACTGAACAATTTGCTGGGTGTTGAGCGCGCCAGCCTGCCTTGCCACTTCCTGACCATTCTTAAACATCAGAATACTGGGAATGCTGCGTATACCGAATTGTGCCGCTGTTTGTTGTGCCACTTCAGTATTCAGTTTTGCCAAAATAAATTGTGGCTCCAGTAAGGCGCTGGCTTCTGCAAATGCAGGAGCCATCATTTTACAGGGACCACACCACTCTGCCCAGAAATCAACAATCACAGGCACGCCACTTTTCTGTATCACTTTAGCAAAATTCTGATCGGTCAGCTCAACAGGATGTCCTGTAAATAGTGGTTTTTTACATTTTCCGCAGCGTGGCTTGTCACCCAGGCGGCTGGTTGGGATACGGTTGACTGCCGAACAATGTGGGCAGACCAGCTGTGTTTTATCACTCATACTTAAAATCCTTAAATTTTCGGGGGAACTACCACCGTGAAATACATCTAGGAGCTTGTCCGAGAATAGTGAACCTACTGCGGAAAAACTGAATTTGGCTAGATTTTCCATCAATTTTTGTTAAGTAGAATAACTATTCACCTCATCCAATAAGCCAGCTTACGATAATCCTGTGATTTTCGCTACGCTTCTAGTTCCCGGACAGCCTCCTACGAAACCTGAATCTGGCGGCGCTTATGCTTTTCTGACTTGTTCACTTCAATACGCAATACGCCATTTTTGTAAGAAGCACGTGCACTGTCGGGATCAACTTCATATCCCAAGGGTAGCACTCTTTCGAAGTGACCGTAGGCACGTTCCTTAACAGTATAGTCGCCTTTACTCTCTTCGCGCTCGAAATGCTTTTCACCTTTTATGTAAAGCACGTTTTCAATAATACTGATATCAAAGTCGTTCTCCACCATGCCAGGTGCTTCCAGAGTGACAACTACCTTGTCATTATCATCAAAAATATCAGCACTTAACAAGCCCCAGCGGGTTACACCAGCTGGGCTATTATCATCTTCCTTGCTGTGAAAGAGTGTCAGTGCATTGCTGGCACGATGAACCAGATGGTTCCATCCCTGGCTTACAGACTCCCAGGTACGGTTAAACGTTTTTGATACGTTATCTAAATTAATCATATATAACCTCCTTCTGCATATAGACTGTTGATTGTGCATGGCACGAAGCCCGGCAAGTAGCTTGCACCGGACTCCGCGTTCAGCAATCTTGCGGATTAGGCTGCTTTTACCTCAATCTTGCGAGGCTTGTGCTTCTCGGAGCGGGGGATAACCAGCTTTAGTACGCCATCTTTCAGGTTGGCATCTATCTTGCTGCTATCCAGCTCTGCACTAAGCGTAAACTGCCGCTGATAAGCACCGGCATGCACATCCATATAGGTAGGTGTCAGGTCTTCCGGTGTGTCCAGGGTGATATCACCTCTGACTGATAACACATTTTTGTCTACATCAATGTCCAGTGTCTCATGGCTTACACCGGGAAGGTCAATCACAATGGTGGCGCCTTCTTTGGTTTCATGAATATCCGCAGCGGGGCGCATCACACGTACCTGTTTGGCTGTTTTGTCTTCAGTACCTGTCTGTGTTGCAGGTGTCTGGGTTTCTACCTTGCTAACCGCAGTATCTTTTTTCTCAGTCATTTCAATACCTCCTTACACATTCACCTGAATTTTGCGTGGCAGCGTATCTTCTCGCTTCGCTACACTAATATGTAATACGCCATTACGGTACACGGCTTCAGTCTGATCGGGATCTACATCTTCAGGCAATGTTATGACCCGCTTAAATTTGCCGGAGAAGCGCTCCCGACGGCTCATGCTATCTTCTTCACCAGATTCCTCAGCTTTGCGTTCCGCGCTCACACTAAGCAGATTCTTCTCAATGGAAACATCCAGTGATGCTGCATCCATACCGGGTACAAACATATAGACCTCCACACTCTTGTCTGTCACACCCATATTGATTTGTGGGTAGCTGTGCAGACGGTTACGCATAACAGAAAACGCGGGCTCTGGTGTAAAAAAATCGTCCAGACCTTCAAAAGCTAAAGGTGCAAAACGCAACATATCTGAAATCATCTTGTTACCTCCTTTATTTAGAAATTGGCTTGGATTACTTCTGTAAAAAAATGTTGCTTGCCAAAGTTTTTTCAAGTCACAGCAAGCATCTTTTCAGCACAGACTCAATCAATGCCAGATGGTTTCATAATGCCGTAGGGGATTTTGTTTTTCTGTCAGCCTGCTGACAGTTCTGGAAGGTTTGGCATATGTCTCTTTCATTTACGGTGAAGCATGTGAACATGACCATGATGTCTCACAGGCTGACAGCCAAAGTTAGCCGAGGTTTTACCACCACTGCAATTCTACAAAGTTCCAAAACCGTCACCCAGCTGACATTTTTCCATTTAGTTCCCCGTTAAAGTTACCGCCACATTTAGTCAGGCATGGCTATAGGCAGTGGTTTAGCAGTGTTATCAAGAACCCAACAAACAAAAAGAGGATTGAGTTATGAGTATGCAGGAAGATTTGGACGTTTTACTGGAAAAACTGGCACCCGTGGTATTGCCACCATCGGAGTATCCACCAGCGGATATTGTGAAAGATACATCACGCGATGAATTACTGGCGCGTGTGAAACAAAACGCTGAGGAAGTAGCTATCACCTTAACTGATGAACATTGGGAGGTGATTGACTTCCTGTTTGATTTTTATGCTTTTTGTTGTGATACCAAAAACCCTAAGTATGTCGGTCACAAAGATTATTGGAAATACATTGATTGTGAAGCTGATAAGGACTGCCAGAACGAAATTGATCAGGCGAATGAAACGACCTGTAAATATGGCAAGTTGAGTACCAAGGAGGCGATCAAGGCTTATCGCGTTTATCGGATTTTATTAAAAGCTGTTTCCATTTGGACCGGTCTTTACGATCCATTTATTGGCACAGCTGCCACGTTTAATTAATGACGTTGATCCACATTACGGTACAGCGTACTAGTCCAGCAGTAGATCAGAATTTCATCCAGTAGCAGCAGGGCTGCAACTGGAAATATACAGAATAGGAGTAAACAAATATGGCAAAAGTTATTGGTATAGATTTAGGTACGACCAACTCGTGTGTCGCTGTGATGGAAGGCGACAAGGCGAAAGTTATAGAAAATGCTGAAGGTGACCGTACCACTCCTTCGATAGTAGCGTATGCAGACAATGAGGTACTGGTAGGACAACCTGCGAAACGGCAGGCTGTGACTAATCCTGAGAAAACCCTGTTTGCAATCAAGCGTCTGATTGGGCGCAAATATGATGAGGAGGCTGTGCAAAAGGATATTGAGCTGGTGCCTTATAAAATCATTAAAGCCAGCAATGGTGATGCCTGGGTTGAAGTCGATGGTAAGCAGCTTTCACCTTCTGAAGTATCTGCGCGTGTGTTGATGAAACTGAAAAAAGATGCAGAAGCCTACCTGGGTGAAACTGTTAAGGAGGCGGTCATTACTGTACCGGCTTATTTTAATGATTCTCAACGTCAGGCAACCAAGGATGCAGGCAAAATTGCTGGTCTGGATGTCAAGCGGATTATTAACGAACCAACTGCTGCGGCACTGGCCTATGGTATTGACCAGTCTGGTAAGGAAGATCAAAAGGTTGTGGTCTATGACCTTGGTGGTGGTACGTTTGACGTGTCGATTATAGAAATCGCCGATGTTGAGGGGGAGAAGCAGTTTGAAGTGCTCTCCACCAACGGGGATACCTTCCTCGGTGGTGAGGACTTTGATATGCGCCTCATGGACTTTTTGGCGGAAACCTTCAAGAAAGACTCAGGCGTGGATATCTACAATGATCCGTTGGCACTGCAACGTCTGAAGGAGGCCGCTGAGAAGGCCAAGGTGGAGCTGTCATCTACCATGCAGACTGAAGTTAATCTGCCTTATATCACCGCAGACGCTTCTGGTCCCAAGCATCTGAATATCAAGGTGACACGAGACAAGCTGGAATCACTGGTTGAGGATCTGATTGAACGCACCATCAAGCCTTGTGAACAGGCATTAAAAGATGCTGGCTTATCAGCATCAGATATTGATGATGTGATTCTGGTAGGTGGCCAAACACGCATGCCAAAGGTACAGGAGAAGGTAAAAGACTTCTTTGGCAAAGCGCCTCGTAAGGACGTGAATCCTGATGAAGCAGTGGCATTGGGTGCGGCGATTCAGGCGGCAGTATTGTCTGGTGATGTGAATGATGTGTTGTTGCTGGATGTGACTCCACTGTCATTGGGTATCGAAACCATGGGTGGTGTGATGACCAAACTGATCGAGAAGAATACAACGATCCCTACTAAGGCATCAGAAATTTTCTCGACAGCAGAGGACAACCAGACTTCGGTTACCGTACACGTGCTTCAGGGTGAACGTGAACTGGCGAAAGATAATAAATCGCTGGGGCAGTTTAATCTGACAGATATTCCACCCGCTCCGCGTGGTGTGCCACAAATTGAAGTCACTTTTGATATTGATGCCAATGGTATTTTGAAAGTATCAGCGAAAGACAAGGTGACTGGCAAGGAGCAGGCGATTGAGATCAAGGCTTCAAGTGGTTTATCTGAAGCAGAAGTTGAGCAAATGGTGAAAGATGCTGAAGCGCATGCTGAAGAAGACCGCAAGCAGCGTGAGCTGATTGATGCGCGAAACCAGGCAGACCAGTTGGTTCACCTTGCCGAGAAATCACTGAAAGATGCTGGAGATAATGCTCCAGATGCTGAAAAGCAGGCATTACAGTCGGCCATTGATGCAGTAAAAGAGGCGATCAAGGGCGATGATAAATCAGTGATTGATGAGAAATCTCAGGCTTTGCAGCAAGCATCTAGTGCCTTTATGCAAGCCACTGCATCAGCTTCAAGCTCATCTACACAATCTGCTCAGGCGGGTCAATCTGCCGCAGCAGATAACGACGATGATGATGTTGTTGATGCCGAGTTTGAAGAAGTGAAATAGTCTCATTAGAGAGCTTATCCAGGGTGGTTTTTCTTACCACCCTGGCACATCGAAGTGAAAACACCCCCCAGGAAGTGATGAACTATTCCTGTATGGCAGGTATTGCCTGAAGGATACATCAGAAGCACAACGCAACTTTCTGAAATTTAAAACATAGGAGAATGATCATGAAAAAAATAGTTAAACGTAAACCTGTTCTGTTGCTATCCACTCTATTGGTGGGAGCACTGACAATTAGTCCATTGGTAATGGCAGAAACACAAGCCAGTAAACTACAGGATTTGCCACCTAAGACCGATAGCAAGGTGATTGGCAAGGAACAAAATAAAGCCAATAAGGATGCTATTAAAGCAGAACAAAAAACACAGCATGATTTGCTGCATGAAGTGAATAAAGGTGTGAGTGAGGGGTTTGAGCATGTGCTCAAAGCGACCAAACTCATAGAAGAGGATAAAAGCAAGGAAGCGATTAAAGAGCTGGAAGCAGCTACCGGGAAATTTGATATAGCCTTGGCAGCCAATCCCGAGCTGGGGCTTGTTCCTATTGAAACAGGCGTCAAAGTGACAGAACTGATTACGACACCAGCAGCTGTCAAGGCGCAGGTTGAAGTGGCGCAAAAGTTCCTGAAAGACTCAAAGGTACAGGCAGCCAGAGCCATCCTGCAACCTTTACGTGATGATATTGAAACACGTGAAGTCAGCTTGCCTATGTCAACCTATCCAACGGCTATCAAGCTGGCGACCAAAATGCTCGTTGAAGGAAAAAAGGATGCTGCTTTAAGTACCTTGGCAACTGCCTTAACGACACTTGTTGAAAAGCGCGCTATTATTCCTCTATCTTTGATTCGCGTACAATCAATGGTGGCGGCTGCCTCCGAGCTGGATAAGGAAAAAGGCAAGGACAAGGCACTGCTTTTGCTCGATGCTGCTGAAGAGCAGTTGCAACTGGCGGTAGCTCTGGGATATGCGGATAAGCATTCTGCACTTTATAAAGATTTATCAGAGCAAGTCAAAGCCCTTATGAAAGAGGCGAAAGGTGGCAATGTTGTTGAGCGTTTGTATAGCAAGCTGAATAAGTCCATTAAGGATTTATTGAAGAAAAGCTCAGAACAGGAAGAAAAACCCAAAACTTCAAACAAGCCTGACAGTACTGAGAATAAATAAACTGTCGAGATAATAATAATAATCGCCTACGTTTCAGCTCATCAGACATCTACGTAGGCGATTAGCACTCCGGCAGGCATACTTTGCTTTATCCAGCGGAGCATTAAAAAATGTTCCCGTATAGTCTCTTATTCACATAGGTAGAAACCAATGTCAAAGTTAAACCGCCAGAATCTTATTTACCTAACCCTCAGCACACTTCTGGTCACTGGTGGTTATCTATTCCTTCGTTATGCCTACCGTGTCGCTGATCAATTCCCTTTTTCGCAGGAAATTGTACTGGTTATCCTGGGAACCATTGTCACCATGTTTATTACAGCTATCTTGCTTAACAAGCAGACAGAAGTTGAACTGAAAAAAGAAGAGAATATAAAATTCATCGATCTTAAAACAAGTATTTACATTGAACTGATAGAGCATCTCGAAGAAGTTATTCTAGATGGAAATATTGATGAGCGTGACAAGATAAAGCTGCGTATCCTGGCACATAAGCTGGCTATTGTTGCTTCACATGGGGTCTTACAACAGTTTGAGAAGTTTATAGAGGAATTTAACAAAATTGCTAGTGATGAAATGGTTGATACAGGAGATATCAATACGCTTATGGATGAATTGGCTGAACTGTCAATTTATATCAGGAAAGACCTGATTGGTGATCTGGATATGCGCCATGGTATTGATCAACATAAGATTGCCTTGCAAATATTGGAAAACTCAGATGCATTACAGGCAAAAGGTTAGTAAATGAAAAGTTTAGATGACAGGGAGAAAGCTCCCCGTTCAGAAATCCGTAAATACTGGGCGGTGATGACACTTTATGAACGATTTGAGCACCTTGTTGCAATTACGCTCAGTGTGGTTATCAGTCTCGTCGTTATTTTTGCACTATTG
>JALVFC010000356.1 GCA_027030285.1 Thiotrichaceae bacterium
GGCACTCAAACACGAGAAGAAATGGATGATGACCTGGAAGAAGTTGACATTCTCTACTTTAAAAGACCTGGCACATCTTTAGTCTGGCGGGTTAGCCTTGACTATATGCTTAGCATATCTGTGAATGAATCAGGTTTGGGAGTGAGAATAACCAGTGGAAAATTCTCCGATGGCATGATGTATTTAATCCAGTCAAAATTATTAGCAGAAGAACCGGAGAAATGGCCGGCTATTTTAAACAAGCTGCAAACAGATTTTGACATGCCACTTAAAATCACCGATGTCGATAGTATTCATTTTGCAGATCGTGGCAAACAACTGGCAATGTTAAAAGAAAACAAGTCGATCAATATTGCGCAAGGCACAAACTACGCCACTTTCGTCCAGCAAATACCGAACCATTCCAGTCTGCTACAAGTTGGGCCGGTTGAAATACCCTGGTATATCCGTAACTTTTACTACCTTTTTATTGCTGCATTTATCCTGTCAATTGCAACCACTTTGTTATTATGGCTCTGGCCATTCTGGTCTAATCTGACCCGGTTAAAACGTGCCGCTGAAGATTTTGGTGCAGGTAACTTGAATGCACGAGTTTCCCACAAAGGCTGGTCACCCATTAGCAAGATAACCCACGCCTTTAACGCAATGGCTGAACAAACCCAGCAAAGTATACGCTCACAAAAGGAACTGACTTCGGCAGTCTCACATGAGCTAAGAACGCCTGTTTCCAGAATGCGTTTTGCACTGGAAATGCTCGATACCAGCAATAACCCAAAAGACAAGTCTCGCTATATAGGTGATATAAATAAGGATATAGATGAACTGGATCTATTGCTGGAAGAACTCCTGAGTTACGCCCGTTTTGACCAGAAGAACCATCAGATAAATCCACGTTTGGAAAAGCTCATTCCATGGATCAGTCAAAGCATGGAAAAATTAATGCCCCTGGCGGATAACAAAACACTGCATTATCAGGTTCAAGGCATTGGCGTAAATGAAACAGCCCTGTTTGAACCACGCCTATTGAGCAGAGTGCTGGACAACCTCGTGCAAAATGCACTGCGCCATGCCAGACAGACCGTGGAAGTTACCCTCAGCAAAGACCATAGCAAAGATCATGATCATTATTTGTTAATGGTAGAAGACGATGGTGAAGGTATAGCCAGAGAAAAACAGGAACAAATCTTTGAAGCATTTTCACGCATAGATACCAGCAGAGATCGTGCATCCGGCGGCTTTGGTTTAGGGCTTGCCATAGTCGATAGAATCGTAAAGGCACACTCTGGAACGGTAACTGTAAAAAAATCGGCACTGGGTGGCGCACGTTTTGAAGTGCGTATCCCCGCCTGAATACCTAATGTTATGGGTATAAATCATCCTCGGCCTGCACCACATTTTATTACAAAGCAACAACAAATCACCAACAGCTATTTACAATCCATCTGCCTATAGTAACTACTCTACTTGCTTATAATATATAGGAATAATCATGAATAACTATAGTGCAAAAACAGTGGTAATTGTCTCATTACTTGGTGCTTTAAATGGATGTGCCGGTTTTATGCTTACGGATGAAATGGTAGAAGGTATTCACCAGGAAATGGACACCAACCATGATGGATATATTGTTTTTCAAGAGTATCTACAGTCAGCCTCAAAAGGTGAGTTTCTAAGAAATGCAAAAGAGAAAGGCATGACGGTAGCTGAGTTTCAAAGATGGGAATTTAACCGGGCTGACGCAAATCGAGATGGAAAAATAACACCTCAAGAATTAATTGCTTTGGCAAGAAAAGAGTTATAAGTGGAATCAATCATTGAGAGATCAAAAATAAACCATGAAGAAGGATAGGCAAACGTCCTTAATCGTAGGAATCCTGATTTTGGTCGCTTACAGCATACTTGGAACCAATAACCCGGATGCGAAAGCTCTCGGTATGTTTCTGGAAGTCATTAGTGGGCATGCTGTCATTGGTATCGCTGTTTTAATGTTTCCATTGCTAAGACCTTATGGTCAAAATTTGGCACTTTTCTACCTTGTGTTAAAAAGTGTCGAAGGCGTACTTATGATGGTAGCTGGTGTGTTGTTTTTTATTCATAGCCCTTTGCTGTTGGAGTTACGCGAGACGATCTACCTTTTTCATGGTTATATATTCGCCATACCTGCCTTGATTTTCTACTATTTACTCTATAGGTCAAAACTCATTCCAGGATGGCTGTCGGTTTGGGGGATAGTGGCATCTGTCCTATTAATATTGGTAAATATTCTGGAATTAACAGGCATGATTCCTCAATTAGAGGTTTTATATCTTCC
>JALVFC010000357.1 GCA_027030285.1 Thiotrichaceae bacterium
CGCGACTGCAACGGATAATATTGATGGCAATATCACGGGTAATATTATTGTGGGTGGAGACACGGTTAATACCAATACACCTCCTGGAACGACCTTTCTCATCACCTATAATGTCTCAGATGCTGCAGGAAATGCTGCGATTCAAAAAACGCGCACTGTTACCATTATTGCTGATCCCTCTGGTGACCATTTCATCCCCACTTTATCTGCAGTACAAATTCAAAACTATCTGGATATTATTAATGCAGCCAGAGCGGTTGCGACCACCTGCGGTGGTACGGGTAACTATCCTGCTGTTCCTCCAGTTACCTGGAGTGACAAGCTGTATAAAGCATCTTATGAGCATAGTCAGGATTTAGGCATCAGCAACACCTGGTCTCATGAAGGCTCTGGTACGCTGTCTGACTGGACGGGTTATGCCGCTGGCAAACAAAGTACTTTCGTGGAGCGAATTGTTGATAAAGGGTATCTTTATTATACGGTCTCAGAAAATATCTCTGCGGGTACGGTACGGGATACCGCACAGGAAGCTGTTGATTCCTGGATGGCTAGCCCGGGACATTGCCATAACATTATGAATGCAACCGTTACCCAGGTTGGAATGGCACATTACTACAGCTCCAGTTCAACCTATAAACATTACTGGACGCAAAATTTTGGTAAACCACAGTAAGAAACACAATATCAACCCAATAAAAAAGGTCGCTAAAAGCGACCTTTTTTATTGCTACAGGAAAACTGTTATTTGATAAACAGCATCTCCTGATAAGTAGGTAGTGACCAAAGATCATCAGCAACTACTTTTTCCAGAGCATCTGCATGGGCGCGAACCTCATCCATTAAACCACGAATGTCTTTCGCACAATATTGCATGTGTTCTTCTTCAGACTTAAAGTCGTCTTTAGCCATGGCTTTCTCAAGTTTAGCAACCGTTTTCATCATACTTTCAGCATTATTTGCGACTTCTTTAGCAACTGTATTATCCAGTTTTACACCCAGATCAGATGCAGAAGCTGCGGTTAATGCCAGGTCAGACAAGTAGCGTGTAGCGGCTGGGTAAATGGTTTTCTTAGCCATATCAGCAACCAGTTTAGCCTCTACTGCAATCTTCATCACATAGATTTCAGCAGCAACTTCAAAACGTGCTTCCAGTTCTGTTGGTGATAATACCCCAGTGCTTTCGAACAGGTTAACAATAGACTCATCTTTTAAGTATGGCAGTGCATCTGCTGTTGTTGGCAAATTCTTAAGACCACGTTTTACAGCTTCTTTATGCCATTCTTCTGAGTAACCATCACCGCCAAATACAGCAACACCGTGTTCTTTCATCAGCTTTTTAAGTACTTTGATAACACCTTCACGTATGGCCGCATTACTCTTGCCGTCAATGGCTGTTTCCAGCTCTGCTGCAATCCACTCAAGTGAATCTGCAAGCATGGTATTCATGGCTGTTAATGGAACCGATACCGACTGTTCAGAACCGACTGCACGGAACTCGAAACGGTTACCCGTGAATGCAAACGGAGAGGTACGGTTACGATCGCCAGGATCCTTTTCAAAGGGAATTATCTGCGATAAACCTAAATCCATTATGCCGCCTTCATCAACACCATCAAGCTTACCCTGTGCTATCTGGTCAAAAATGCTTTCGATCTGGCTACCTAAATAGACGGATAAAATGGCTGGTGGCGCTTCGTTGGCACCCAGACGATGGTCATTACCCGCAGAAGCAATCGCTGCGCGAAGTAGTGGGCCATATAAATGTACGCCACGGATAACCGCACCACAGAATAACAAGAAATTAAGGTTTTCATTCGGCTTGCTACCAGGATCAAGCAAATTCCCTTGTGTCGCATTACCAACTGACCAGTTAACGTGCTTACCAGAACCATTGATACCCGCAAAAGGCTTCTCATGAAGCAAACAGACAAAGCCATGATCTTTAGCGGTATTTTTCAAAACGGTCATCAACATTTGCTGATGATCTGCCGCTACATTGGCTGCTTCATAATAAGGTGCAATTTCAAATTGACCCGGTGCTACTTCGTTATGACGTGTTTTAGCTGGTATACCTAAGCGATACAGTTTTTCTTCAACCGCCTGCATATACTCCTGTACGCGAGTTGCAATAGCACCAAAATAATGATCATCAAATTCCTGACCTTTAGCTGGCTCTGCACCAAACAATGTACGACCTGTTAAAACCAGATCAGGACGCTGGTTCGCAAAGTTAGCATCAACCAGGAAATATTCCTGTTCTGCGCCACAACTTGAATTTAACGGGGCAACATTTTTCTCGCCGACTAAT
>JALVFC010000358.1 GCA_027030285.1 Thiotrichaceae bacterium
ATCACTTGAGAATGCAACAACAGTTGATGAAGTTTTCAGAGCGATTGATCAAACACGAGATGTCGATGTGAAATCTCTGGATGGGACTCTAAAAGCGGTTGAAGACCAGCTCACCGAGATAAAATCTTATAATAATATCTCACTGGTAACCTATGAAGGTGGGCAGCATCTTGTCACCAGCGTATTGGGTGGTATAGGGGAAGCCGAGAAAGCCCGTTTAAGACGTTTGTTTAATGCAGCTAATCGTGATCCACGCATGAAAGACCGCTATCTGAAACTGCTGAATGAATGGAAGACCATGGCGAATGAAGGCACGACACTGTTTACCCTTTATACTTTACCGCAAGCCTATTATCGTTTTGGTAATTTTGGACTCAAGGAGCATTTAAACAAACCACGTGCGGAATCACCAAAATTTGATGGCGCAATGCAGTTCCAGGAGCAAGTTGGGAGTTGCTGGTGGGCAGGGTGTCAATAAACAAACCTATACCGTTTACTCGAGCTAAAAACTCCACCTGTCATGCTTTTATTTTTTGCGCACTAGTATAATCTGCGTATAATGCGCTTCCTTTTGAAAATTCTTAATAAACACACGTGATCTTTCGTAGGGATCACCACTGGAGAAAAAATAATGCCGGTAATTTCTCTGCCAGATGGCAGCCAAAGGTCATTTGACCACCCTGTAAGCGTATTTGATGTCGCCGCCGATATTGGTCCCGGGCTCGCTAAAGCCGCGCTTGCGGGAAAAGTAAATGGTGAACTGGTTGATACTTCATATGTAATTGAAGACGATGCAGACTTAAGTATTGTCACCTCACGTGATGATGAGGGGCTGGAAGTGATTCGCCACTCTTCTGCACACCTGATGGCACAAGCTGTTAAACAGTTATATCCCGAGGCTCAGGTGACGATTGGTCCCGTTATTGAAAACGGTTTTTTCTATGATTTTTCCATGGAAAACATGCTGACTCCTGACGATTTACTCGCTATTGAGAAGCGTATGCAGGAGCTTATCAAAGAAAAAATACCTGTTGAACGCAGTGTCATGGAGCGTGATGAAGCCATCCGCTTTTTTAAGGAAATGGGTGAGGACTACAAGGCAGAAATTATTGAAGATATCCCGCAGAATGAAACATTATCCCTGTATCGTCAGGGCGACTTTGTTGATCTGTGCCGTGGTCCCCATGTGCCCAATACCGGCTCCATCCCTGCGGTAAAACTAACAAAACTGGCAGGTGCCTACTGGCGTGGTGATTCCAATAATGAACAGCTTCAGCGTATTTATGGCACAGCCTGGGCTAATAAGAAAGATCTGAAAGCCTATATAAAACGCCTGGAAGAGGCAGAAAAGCGTAGTCATCGCAAAATTGGCCGTCAGCTTGACCTGTTTCATATTCAGGAAGAAGCCCCTGGGCAGGTATTCTGGCATGACAAAGGCTGGACTATTTACAACACTATTGAGCAATACATGCGAGACAGGCAGTACGCGCATGGTTACAAGGAAATCAAAACCCCGCAACTGGTAGATTTTTCCTTGTGGGAACGCTCTGGTCATGCAGCAAAATACAGTGACGATATGTTCTCGCTGGAATCTGATGGTCGCCAGTTCGCTATCAAGCCCATGAACTGTCCCTGTCATGTGCAGGTGTTTAACCAGGGACTGAAAAGCTACCGCGACTTGCCTCTGCGTTTGGCTGAATTTGGATCCTGCCACCGCAATGAAATGTCAGGTGCGTTAAATGGTTTAATGCGGGTGCGAGCCTTTGTGCAGGATGATGCGCATATTTTCTGTAGTGAGGATCAGATTGAACAGGAAGTCAGTGACTTTATTGACTTCCTGCATGAGGTCTACAAGGACTTTGGATTTACTGAGGTCATTTACCGCCTTTCTACACGCCCCGAAAACAGGGTAGGTAGTGATGAGGTGTGGGACAAGGCGGAAAAAGCCCTGGCTGATGCGATGGATGCCAAAGGTCTGGACTGGCAGGAGCTACCTGGTGAGGGAGCATTTTATGGTCCAAAAATCGAGTTTTCACTCAAAGACTGCATGGAGCGCGTCTGGCAACTGGGTACGATTCAGGTGGATTTTTCAATGCCATCTCGTCTGGATGCGCAATATGTGGCAGAAGATGGCTCACGTCAGGTGCCAGTCATGCTGCACCGTGCCATTTTGGGTTCATTTGAACGCTTTATCGGTATTTTGATTGAACATTTTGAAGGTAAATTCCCAACCTGGTTATCCCCTGTGCAAGTGGTTGTGATGAATATCACCGATAAACAGGCGGATTATGTTGAGAAAGTAGTAG
>JALVFC010000359.1 GCA_027030285.1 Thiotrichaceae bacterium
GCTATTGCATTCCAATGATTGCATTTTGGAGCCACAGATTTCAGGAGATACCTAAAGTAAATTATCAAGAATTAACTACAATTATATAACAAATCTGGAAAAGATATTAATTTTTTTGCAGGGTGCAGTAAATTCTCAAGCGAACCTCACGACAAAAAGAATACACCGGAAGCATCAGCCTGATAGTTTCAGGAATAACATTACCAGCTATCAAAAGTAAGCTTGCAAACTCACCTATTCAAATTTCCTTACGTGATGGTGGTACTGTCTTTTTTTCAGGTTTTGGCAAACTCTTTTCCAGTTCCTGCTGAAATTTTTCTACTGATTCACCAAATTTTTTAGCATTGCCTTCAAGCGCCCCACTAAGCTCCTTGGCTCCCTGCTCCAAAGATTTTGAAATTTCTTCTACAGAACCTGACAAAGACTTGCTTAACTCCTGCATCCCTTCCCTGAGTAGCTGATTAAACTGATTGGCAGCCTCATTCATACTGCGTTCCAGTACAGCAGTCATGGTTTGTTTTAGCTGCACACGCCACAAGCCTTCAGTTTTTATTACAACGGTTCGACTGGGCAGGCGAAAATCATCACCCTGCTTTCTTTGCAGGATGAGGGTGGTATCGAAGGTCGCCACGTTTTCTTGAATATCCGCCTCGCCTAACTCTACACGCTTGAGTTTAAATTTTTCATCGTTGATATATTTTAAATAGCCCGCTGTATCCCAACTTACCATTTGCTTGGCAGCGTCCATATGCCCTTGCTCAGCAGCCTGCCAGAATTGCTCGGCGACCTGTTTCGGCGATAGTGGTTTATCCGTACAGGCAGAAAGCAAAAAAACCAGTGACAGGGTGAATAACGATATGAGTGGTGTTAAAGAGAATTTGCGCATATTAGAGTACCTTTCCATAGACTGATAGCTGCTGCTTATCAAGCTGTTCGAGCAGGGTTGAACAGATCTTGTTTTCCAGCATATTATCGGGGGCAACCGTTGTCTGTACTTTTACATAGTTTGGGGTATATCCGTGAAAAACAAGTTCACCCAGCCCATTTTCCCTGCCTCTTTCCCACAGAACATCAACCTCACTACCTAAAAGCGTAGTGTAAAAATCCGCTTTCATTTTATCACCCAACTGCCGCATTTCCTGACTGCGCTGCTTCTTTATTGCACCAGCTACCGGATTTGCCAGACTGGCTGCCTTCGTACCCTGTCGAGGTGAGTATGAAAAGACATGCAGATGCCCAAAACCTACAGACTCAATATAGTCCATGGTACTGCGCCACTCTGCTTCCGTTTCTCCGGGAAATCCCACAATAACATCTGTCGTTACATTAAATCCGGGTACACTTTGCCTAGCCTGTTCAACCAGTGATTTAAACTCTGCTGTTTTACAACGCCGAGACATCCGCCGTAACACAGAGTCAACGCCACTTTGAATGGGTAAATGCATATGCGGCATCAAACGAGGGTTGCCAAACAGTGTAAAGAAATCATCCGGCAGATCCCATGGCTCCACTGAAGCAAAACGAACTCTGGGTATATCAGTGTCTGCCAGGATATGCGTTACCAGCTCACTCAGCGAGCTTGAAATATCAGCCCCATAACCACCCACATGCACGCCCGTCAAGACTACTTCCTGAACACCCTGGACTGCCAGCTGATTTATTTCATCAATGATATCCGCTGTACTACGGCTACGCTCTTCGCCGCGCGCCACGGTGACAATGCAATAGGTACAGCGATAACGACAACCATCCTGTATTTTGATAAAAGCACGGTGACGTCCTCGCTGATAAAGCGATGTCTCACCAGGCTCCATGGCTATCAAAGGCATGGTTCGCACAGAAAATTTATCGAGGATTATTTGTGGCAGCTTATCTTTTTCTGCATTAGAGATAACCAGATCAACGCCCAGCGTTTCTGCCACTTCTTGCAGATTTAAAGAGGCATAACAACCCGTTACAACCAAATGTGCCTCGGGGTTTATGCGGTATAATCGATTCAGTAACTGGCGTGATTTTTTACCAGCATCATTGGTGACTGCACAGGAGTTAAGAACAATAATATCAGCATCTTCAGCTTCGATAACGACTTCATGACCATACTGCCGGAATGCCCTGCCCCACTGTTCCAGCTCTGCTTCATTCAATCTACATCCTAATGATTTAAAAAGAATTTTCACAGCACCTTCCGAATACGAAATGGTTATTTATTAAGCAGATAAAAGAGCCAATCTATCCTAGACTTCTGGTAGCTGACCTGGAACACTCTCCTGTCCTTAGGGATGAGGTGCTTAATACCAAAGAT
>JALVFC010000360.1 GCA_027030285.1 Thiotrichaceae bacterium
TGCTCAAGCTCCTTGTAAATGACATAAGCCGTCATCAACTTGGTAATGCTTGCTGGCTCAATACGTATATCAGCATTCTTGCTGGCTAAAATGCGGTGTGAGTGAAAATCTTGCAGCAAATAACTCTTGGCATTTATCTCAGGCAATTTTGGTAATTCAGTAGCTGCGGATATCTGCATGCTGATGAGGAATGACAGCAGCATTAAAGCTTTGATTACAAGATGTGTAGCAGAACCTGTATTTAATCTCATCTAGAACTCATACTAATTTATCGGGTTTCAGGAAGCGATGCTTCCAGCTATTTTCTCCAGTATTTGCCACTGGAAAACTGCCAGCATTCTACAAGAAGATGATGTTAGACCCAATAGTAATTCGTTTGTACTACTCAACACAATCCGTTACATTAGTTTTTGACAATTTTGAAATTAACCAGACCATCATTTTTAAGCTTGTCTTTAGCCTGATCGATCTCAAACTGCTCATAATAAGGTCCTAATCTGACCATATGTAAAGTACGCCCTTTTAGCTGTCGTGTTTCCATTGTTGCTTTAGCAAGACCGATTGATGAAACACGTACAAAACGGTCAAATGCATCATCTCTTGATGGGTATGTACCCACAATAATGTAATAGCGATCCTGATTTGCAGGATGTACTACCTTACTGTTTACAGGCAGTCGTTTTGCGCCTTTAACTTCAACCGAAGTGGGTTTTACAGCAGTAGCCGCCGGTGCTTGCCTTGTAATCGCTTCAATATGTACTGGAAAAGTAGCCCCAGTTGCACCAAGGATGTTAGCAACCGCAGGCGTGACCTGAATCACTCCATTACCTGTTGCTGGTCCGCGATCATTAATTTTTACTACTACGGATTGTGCATTGTTCTTATTGGTTATTTTTACATAGGTGGGCAGTGGTAAAGTACGATGCGCAGCAGTAAACCCATTTATATCAAAAGATTCGCAACCTGCAGTCTGACTTCCCTGAACCTTGTTGTTATATAATTGTGCAACACCATCGACCTGATACCCCGCAGCACTTTTAAGAGCTGTATATTTACGACCGTTAGCGCGGTAACTGCCTGCACCATTGCATGCAGCCTGTGAAGCTGTTGATACATTATCTTTTTGTGAATCACCCCGTGAGAAATTACCCACCCCGGAACAGGCTGTCAGGAAAGGCAGAAGAAGTGAAAATATTATCCCTGTTTGAATTCTGGTAATTACTTTAGTTTTCATGTTTTTTCTCTTTTAATTGTTATGCTTTTGTTGTATGTGTCTTTATATCAGAATCATGCTGTATCAGTGACTGCCAGCTTATTTATTACCCAAGCAGGCATTGTAACTACATTGTTTCAACTAATACAAGCGCCTCTTGCTACGCAGCCCCATCATTAAACCAAATGCAGCCATCAGCGTTACCATTGAGGTTCCACCATAACTGACCAGAGGCAGAGGCACTCCCACAACAGGTAGCACACCACTCACCATCCCCGTATTGACAATCAGATAGACAAAGAAAGTCATCGCCAAACTGCCTGACAACAGACGAGAAAAGGTATCACTACCATTAAAAGCCAGATACAAACCTCGATAAATAATAAACAGATAAAGTGATAGTAGTAAAATAGCACCCGTCAATCCAAACTCTTCTCCAAATACTGCAAAGATAAAATCTGTATGTCGCTCAGGCAGGAAATCAAGCCGTGATTGATCTCCTCTTAACCAGCCTTTTCCATCAATACCTCCCGAGCCTATAGCAATAGTGGACTGGATTATATGATAGCCAGAACCATAAGGATCAGAAGTTGGATCAAGAAAGGTCAAAACTCTTTGTCGTTGGTAATCATGCATTCCATAATGAAATAGCAATGGAGCTGCCACAACGAGACTAAGCAGGCTACCAATAATCCATTTCCAGGAAATGCCAGAAAAATAAATACCAAAAAGGCCTGCACTGGCAACCAGCAAGGCTGTTCCCAAATCTGGCTGCTTGGCAATTAGCAAGGCAGGCACCATCACAATAAGCAGTGACCAGAAGATATCTATAAAACGTGGTGGTAATGACTTTTCGGAAAAATAACGAGCAACCATCAAGGGGACACCCAGTTTCATAATTTCAGAGGGCTGAAAGCGGAAAAAACCAAGATCAAGCCAGCGTTGCGCCCCTTTACCAACCGTCCCCATAACCAGCACAAGCACCAAAACCAGCACCCCACCTAGATAGATCCAGATGGCCCACGATTGTAGTAGCTTGCTAGATAGCTGTGACACCACGAGCATCACACTAAGTGCTACAAATACATGTATAGCCTGGCGTTTCATCATGACAAAATCTTCACCGCTGGCACTGTATAAGACAAAAAAGCCTAACGATATCAGTAATAAAACCGTAAAAAAAAGTACATAGTCGATGTCGGCGAATAAACGCTGTAGGAAATCTGTAATTTGATTATCTTCTACCATTTACCTTGACCTTTTCCGCTTATACTTTTTGTTGCTGACTTTCTTACCATGCTTTTTACGCTTCTTACCGTCTTTATGCTTGTTTTTGTTTTTTCTCTTGTGACTGTTTTTTGATTTCTTTTTATTTTTATCAGACTGTTCAGTATCACCCAATAAATACGCATCAAGAATTTTGCGTGCCAGAGGTGCCGCTACTTTACTGCCTCCACCAGCATTTTCCGCTATCACAGCCAGGGCAATTTTGGGCTTGTGCAATGGCGCAAAAGAAACAAACAAAGAATGATCATGCAACTTCTTTTTTAACCTGGATGCATGATAAGACTTATTCTGTGCAATACCAAAAACCTGTGCAGTACCCGTCTTTCCAGCAAACTGATAAGCAGCGCCAGCACCCGCTCGGCGCGCCGTTCCACCAGCACCCTGCACCACATGATGCATGCCATCAATTGCCACATCCCAGTACGAATCATTGGACAAGACTACAGGAGGCAATAACTGAACTGGCGCGGGTTCAATCGGCTTATCCTTTGACTTGCGCACACCCTGCAATAAATGTGGTCGAGGATTCTTACCACGCATGGAGACAATACCCACCGCATGCGCCAGTTGTAAGGGGGTCACATTCCAGAAACCTTGCCCAATTCCAATATTAACCGTATCCCCCGGATACCAGGGGCGGCCAAAACGCTTCTCCTTCCAGGCTGCTGTAGGCATCAGCCCTGTTTTCTCATGCGGTAAATCAATGCCAGTCTTTTTACCAAATCCAAATTTGCTGAGCTCTGTCGAAAAACGATCAACCCCCATACGATATGCAAGGTCGTAAAAATACACATCACAGGACTGGTAAATGGCACGCTTCATGCTAATATGCCCGTGGCCACTTTTCTTCCAGCACCGATAGCGGTGTTTACTGCCAGGTATCGAAAAATAACCTTTCCCATAAACAGAACGCTGTGAATCCGTTACACCTGCCTCTAAACCGGCAATCGCCACCATCGGCTTGATAGTAGAACCCGGCGGATAAATCCCCTGAAAAGCACGGCTATAAAGCGGCCTGTCAGGGTTATCACGCAACAGGCTATAATCACGATGTGAAATGCCATTCACAAAAAGATTCGGGTCATAGGATGGTACACTTGCCATTGCCAAAACTTCACCATTATTGGGATCAATTGCCACCACGGCACCGTTGTGTTCCAAAGCCTTCAACTCCCTTTCTGCCTTGATCTGCAGGTTGATATCCAGACTCAGATATAAATCATTCCCCGCAACGGGTGGCTTTTGATCCAGCATGTTTTTTTGTTTGCCATGGCTGTCCACTTCAACCAGTTGGTAACCGGACTTGCCATGTAATAGCATCTCATAGGTTTTTTCCAGTCCCGCCTTGCCAATATGCGTAGTGCCTTTATATTCACTCTTGTCAATACGCTCAAGGTCACGCTTGTCTATGCGCCCCACATAACCCAGGACGTGCCCGGCAATCTCGCCTAATGGATAATAGCGCTCCATTTGCAAATTGATTTCAAAACCTGCAAAACGGGGGCGGTTCGAGGAAAATATGGCAATTTCCTGTTCAGTCAGGTTACTTTTGATGATCACAGGCTGATAACGGTTATTGACACGAATCTTGTTGCGTATCTTGCGCATTTCCTTATCACTAAGAGACATCATCAGCCGGATTTGATCCAGTTTGTAATCAAGGTCATCTACCTTGTCTCGCACCACAGAAAGCACATACTCAATATGGTTTCCAGCGAGCAACACACCATTCCGGTCAAAAATCTCACCACGCACTGGAGGTATTGGAATACGTTTTTGATAGTTCTCACGCGACAACTGCACATAATGAGCATGTTGTGAAACTTGCAAAGAAAATAGTCTGCCGACAATACCCATAAGGGCAATAGTCACCAATAAGCCCGCAATAATGGCCCGCGAGCGAAACAGCTGAATCTCATTGCGCTCATCTTTAATGTTCAGCTTTCTAGCCACCTGAACACCCGCTTCGCTGCCAGTTACTGCCCCTCATTTTTGTTATTTTATAATTATTTTGATAATTCATGTAGTTGCTGAAAGAAAGTAAAAGACTGAGAACCCCAAATTTTGTACATCTGTATAGAGCTGCGTAGTATACCCGTAAATTATATATTGCGATATACTCGCTTCTCCCAAAAAACCGCGAGACAGCCACAATGAATATTATGTATGGTATCAAAAACTGCGACACCATCAAAAAAGCCAGACGGTGGCTTGAGGAACGCAATATTAGCTATGAATTCCATGACTTCCGCGAGCATGGCGTAAACCCCATACAACTGCGCAACTGGACCAATGAGCTCGGCTGGCAAACCCTGCTCAATAAACGCAGTACCACCTGGCGCAAGCTACCAGAGGAAAGCAAACAAAACATGGACGAGGCGCTGGCATTGCATATCATGGAAGATCAACCGACAATCATCAAACGTCCTGTACTGGAAACAGCTACAGGTACACTGGTTGGTTTTAATGAAACGACTTACCAGAAAACACTTTTATTCTGACAACCAACCTATGCTCACAACACTCAAACTCACACAACAACTGGTTGCCCGTGACTCTGTCACTCCAGATGACAAGGGCTGTCAGCAACTACTGGCCGATTATCTGCAAGAAAGCGGTTTTATAGCAGAACCACTAGATTTTGCAGAAGTACAGAATATCTGGCTACGCAAAGGCAAGCAGTCCCCCCTGTTCTGCTTTGCAGGGCATACCGATGTTGTCCCTACAGGACCGATTGAACAGTGGGCATCTGACCCATTCAAACCCGAAATTCGCCAGGGCGAGCTTTACGGGCGGGGCACTGCGGATATGAAAGGCAGTGTGGCAGCCATGGCTGTTGCAGTACGCCGTTTCGTCTCTGACTATCCAGATCACAAAGGCTCCATCGCCTTTTTAATTACCAGTGATGAAGAAGGTCCCGCACAAAATGGCACCGTGAAAGTGATCGAAACACTGGAACAGCGAGATGAAAAAATTGACTGGTGTCTTGTCGGCGAACCTTCCAGTACAACTCGGCTAGGTGATGTCATTAAAAATGGCAGACGTGGCTCATTAGGTGGCAAACTGACTATCATTGGCAAACAGGGGCATGTCGCCTACCCTCACCTGGCGAATAATCCGATTCATCTCGCCATGCCCATGCTTGCCGAACTCACACATATGCAATGGGATACTGGTAATGACTTTTTTCCACCAACAACCTTCCAGATTTCCAATTTTAATGCAGGCACTGGTGCAACCAACGTCATCCCAGGCGAGGTTGAAATAATCTTTAACTTCCGTTTCTCCACAGAGGTTACGGCAGATGAGCTGAAAACACAGGTCGAGGCGCTGCTTGACAAACATCAACTGCAATATGAACTGGAATGGAACCTGTCAGGCAACCCCTTTCTAACACCAGAGGGTGAACTGGTCGCAGCGGCAGTCAAAGCCATTAAAAAAGTAGCGGGAATCGACACCGAATTATCAACATCCGGCGGCACATCAGATGGTCGCTTTATTGCTCCTACTGGTGCACAGGTTCTTGAGCTGGGTCCCATTAATGCGACCATTCACCAGGTCAATGAACATGTGAACGTGAAAGACTTGGAAACACTGGAAGAGATTTACTACGAAATCCTAAAAGCACTGTTGAGCTGATCCATAGGCTGGACTGTTGATGTCGTGCTGCCTATTGCGGCCGAGGCAGATTGCCAGAACTGCCATGCTGACCCCATTGATTGTAATGATCCGGCACTGCCAGTTGATTCTCGTACGACTGCCTGTCTCGGTGCAGCGATTGGTGGCAATTTCACTGTAGTAACACTGGATGACAATCCTCCCGGAGCGAACCGACTGGAACAGTTACGCAGTGCCGCCAAGATCAATATCCTGCGTTTGCATGATGCCAAACATGGTGCTGACTATAAAAACTGGGATGCCTCTGGAAATCTGGTAGCAGCGACCTGTGACCCCCAGAGCAACCCAAACAGTGCCAACTGTATTGCCAATCAAACCCCCATACAAATGCTCCCGCAAGTGGCAACCATCAACTCATCACCAGGCTCGCGCTTTGCCGAGAATCAGGCAGTCAACCAAAAAGGTCAGACCGTTGATGTGCTATACCGACTCAGCAAGGGACATGGTGGTGTAATGTGTGAAGGCTGTCACGGCAGTACACATGCTATTTATCCAAACCCCAATCCACTGGCAAATGATAATGTCGCCTCCAACCAGCTACAGGGTCACAGAGGCAGCATTACTGAATGTAAAACCTGTCACACAACAGACCTTGGCATCACACTGGGAGGTCCACATGGCATGCATCCGGTTGGCGGCACATCCTTTACCAATGGAGGGCACGAAGACCTGGCAGAAAACAATCCTGATGCCTGCCGAACCTGTCATGGTCAGAATGGGCAAGGAACCGTGCTATCCAAAGTAGCTGCTACAAGGCACTTTATACTCAAAGAATGTGAAGATGGGTCACTCTGCCCTGGCGGGAAATGAGGTGAAAAACCTCCCTGTAACACTGGAAAAAGGTACTCAGATAAGCTATACGCTGTGCCATAACAATAAGTTGTAAGACTCATTGAGTGGCACCGTTTATGGTGTTACTCATTACAAGACTTAGCAGTCGTATACAAAAGGACGTGCGATTTCAGCCGCGCCAGCAGAGGCTATTACCTATGCTGCTGCTTTCAGTCAGCTATAAAATGGTTACTCCACTGTCATCATCAAGTTGTACCTGTTGTACCCATTTACCTTGCATGATAGCCCGTCCATTGCGTCGTTCAGTGCCCTGAATACTGTATTCAAATGCATAAATTCTTTTAAAACCCAACCGCCCCCGGGAGTTTCTCGCCAGCTTGATACTCTGTAAAGAAACTGTCTGATCCAGCAATTGCACATCTATATCCTGACAAGCTCTGCGAGCAGCAATGATTGCATTCTCACGGCATTTCATGGAATCCAGCCAGAAAAAAACCAGTCCTGCCAAAATCAGTAGTACAATAAAAACACTATTCATAATCTACCCGTGTCAATGAACCTGCCCGATAAAAAAACTATCGAAGACCTGCTTAAACAGGTCTCAAAAGAAGAAATACTGCCACGTTTTCTGCAAACAGGCTATGAAATTAAAGACGATGGCAGCCTGCTAACCGAAGCAGATCTGGCTACCGATCAGCGCATCCAGCAAACCCTGGCAAGCCTGTACCCGGATATCGCCTTTTTAAGCGAAGAAATGCCGCTTGCCACCCAGCAGTGGTTGTTAAAGGAAGAACCTTTATTGTGGTGCCTGGATCCCCTAGATGGCACCAGTAACTTTGCAGCCGGTATTCCTCTGTTTGCCACTTCACTTGCATTAATTAGCCGTGGTGAGGTGGTGATGGGTTTTACCTACGATCCAATACGCGATGAAATGTTCAGTGCGGTAAAGCGGCAAGGTGCCTGGCTAAATGGTACACGTTTAGAATGTCAATCCAGTGGCTTTACGCTGGATAATGCGATCGCCATTGTTGATCTGAAACGCCTCTCTCCTGCCCTGGCACAACGTATCCTCACTCAGCCACCCTACAAATCACAGCGCAACCTGGGAAGCTGTGTGCTCGAATGGGCATGGATGGCAGCAAACAGAGGGCATCTGTATTTGCATGGTGGCATGAAACTATGGGATCTGGCAGCAGGTACACTTATTCTGCAAGAAGCTGGAGGCTATGCTTGTACACTTGACAATGAGAGTGTCTTTAAACCCGCCATGGAAGCGCGTTCAGTTGTCATCTCTCCAGATAAACAGCTATTCCAGCAATGGCAAAATTATCTATTTTCCTGCCTCAATAGCAGTTAATCAAACATACTCAGCCAGCCTTCCAGCGTGCATTCTTAATTTCACTTAACAAAAAATTGATCACGTTAATCCGGTTAGATCCTGTTTAAACAGGCGTCATGCTCGTTAATGTCTATACTAAATACGACATTAACTTAAGGAGAAAACCATGTCTGTCGCAAAAATAACTGAAATTTCATCCTCATCAACCAAAAGCTTTGAAGATGCAGTAGAAAGTGGCATCGCCCGAGCCAACAAGACCCTGAAAAACATACAAAGCGCATGGGTCGCTGACCAACAAGTGAGGGTCAGGGATGGTGCAATATCTGACTATACCGTGCGCATGAAGGTTACTTTCGTTCTCAATGATTAGGACTGCAAATAGCCTGTTTTCAGCCACCTGATTTGCAAATAGTCAGTAGAATAATCAGCCGAGATGCAGTAAAGTTCCATCTCCCTCAATAAACCCTGATTATCATGTCTGACACATTACGCATCGCCACCCGCAAAAGCCCGCTTGCACTCTGGCAAGCCAATGAAGTAGCGCGTCAATTAAAAATTCACCATCCTGAATTGCACGTTGAACTCGTTACGATG
>JALVFC010000361.1 GCA_027030285.1 Thiotrichaceae bacterium
CAAGACTCTGCTATTTTGACAATAACTCTCACCGCCTTACATATAATTACCCTGAGTGTTACAAAAACGCAATAAAAGCACTCAAACCTGACTCAAGACTCTGCTATTCTGTCTGTATCTCTTCGTATTAGTAATGGAACAGTCATGAACCAGAACAAAATGAACAGAAAGACAGCAACAGCTCTCGCCTTGTTAAGCATTAGCTTCATCATTACCACAGTATCCGCAGAGACCATTAAGGGAAAGTGGCCAGAACAAACTGACTCCTATACCGCCTCTACAGCCCCCACTACCCCTGCTAACTCCGCGGCACCTCTGCCACCAGCCATACCTACATCCGCAGTGGTGCCACCACACACACAACAAACTTTAACCCAGGACACAGTGGCATACCTTGGCATCGGTGTAGATACTCTCCCACCTTCAGTCGCGGCTCAATTGCCAACAGGAATATCAACCGGAGAAGGTATTATAGTCACGCGCTTTGCCGATGATTCACCCGCCAAAAACAGCGGTCTCAAGGTGAATGATATTTTACTGTCATACGATACTAACAAGTTGCTGCATCCCAGACAGTTTATTGAACTGATTCGCAAGGATAAGCCCGGTAGAGAAGTACAGCTAAAAGTATTGCGTAACGGTAAAGTAATTAACCATAACGTCACCCTGGGCAGTCAGACAAAACCCAAAGCCCGCAATGGACTGGTGATAAAACAGCTTGGCAAGAATGACTATCTGG
Source organism: Thiotrichaceae bacterium (assembly GCA_027030285.1). Taxonomy (GTDB): domain Bacteria; phylum Pseudomonadota; class Gammaproteobacteria; order Thiotrichales; family Thiotrichaceae; genus HyVt-477. The sequence goes on from JALVFC010000361.1 coordinate 740, forward strand.
CGATAATTCGTTTTAATGATGCCAGTGGCAAGCAGCAAAAGCGCGAATATCGTGGCACCCGCCAGCAAATTTACCAACAGGCTTATCTGGCACGGGATTTACCACCTAAAGACCGAGAACAAATATTATATGCAGCTGGTGGACCAAGGCATAAGTCCCAAAATGGCTGGGGATCAATGTTTCCCTTTGGCAATCACAATGGTAATAACGGCTGGGGCTCTTTCTTCCCGTTTGGTAACCATAAAACCAATAATAGCTGGGGGTCAATGTTTCCTTTCGGACGGTAAGCCGCATGCAATGAGGATATACCTTTAGCCTCATTGCCTCAGAGCTGCCGCCCGATCTGTAAAGCTCGTTTATATGCCTCATTTTTTGACATACCTGATAATTTGGCAGCCAGAGTGGCTGCCTGTTTAACAGGTAAATCCTCCAGCAATATTGTTAATAGTTGCTCATTGTCCAGAGCAGCAGTTGGCGAATTATCGCCAGCAAAGCCTGCCAGTATCAGCACAAACTCGCCTTTTTGATGATTGCTATCTGCCTGTAACCAGTCTGCAAGTTCTCTGAGTGAACCGCGAAATACCTGCTCATAGAGCTTGGTCAGCTCCCGTGCCAGTACCACTTGCCTTTCACCCCCCATCACTTCGATCATGGCATCGACACAGGCGACAATACGATGACTGGATTCATAATAAATCTGCGTATGGGATTGTTTTTTAAGGGCTTTCAACTGCTGCAGGCGCGCCTGCTTTTTGGCGGAGAGAAAGCCCTCAAAGGTAAATTTATCAGTGGCTAACCCTGCAATAGAGAGTGCGGCGATTGCGGCACTGGCTCCAGGTATGGGGGCAATATTTGCGCCCTGGCTTGCCAGCTCACGTACCAGTTTGTAGCCCGGATCGCTAATCAGCGGTGTACCGGCATCACTTATTAGTGCCAGATCTTTGCCTTCAGCCAGCAGCAAGGCTATTTCATTAATCTTGCGTTCTTCGTTGTGATCATGCAAGGCATGCAACGGTTTATTAATCGAGTAGTGTTGCAACAAGCGAATGGAATTGCGGGTATCTTCAGCATAGATTCGCTCTACCGTTGCCAGCGTTTCGACGGCGCGATAGCTGATATCGCCCAGATTGCCGATAGGGGTTGCAACAATGTATAACGTGCCATTCATGGCTAATGGATTCCTGGAATTATTTGCACTGACAGACTATGCTGTTAGCAACAGAAAATTACAATAGCTAAATATAATATGAAAAATAAATGCCACCGAACGCTTGCACTGGTAATCAGCTTACTTACTGCCTTTTTTATCTCCGGCTGTACGCCGCCACCAGTCACAACATACCCTCCGCCAGCAGCAGAACCCGTGGTATTGCCACCAACGCCACCTGCTGGAGCTGCAAATAGTGATGCGATTCGTAAAGCTAATGCATTGTTTCGTAGCGGCAAGCGCCGTGAAGCGGCACATGCCTATTATCAGGCTGGGTTAAAGAGTCCTTCACCACAACGTGAACGGCTTATCCTGCAAGCTGTTGAAGCCGCAGCGATTTTAAAAGATACCCA
>JALVFC010000362.1 GCA_027030285.1 Thiotrichaceae bacterium
TCTTTGCGCCCTGACGGTATCTGTCAGCAATAGAAAAACGGCTGCCACGCAGCCCAGCACAGTGACCAGTTGTAGCGCGACATCGCTGGCACTAAACCAGAACAGGGTCGGAATATGCCACCATGCGGTAGTTCCGTGTTGCTGATACAGATTATTCAGCACTTCCTGATAGGGTAAAATACCATGTGGACCAACCAGCCCTGTGATTTGCACAGCTAGAGATAGAAAAGCAACGAAGTAAATGACGGTCAGCGCCTTGATAAATAACCAGCTAGCAAACTGGTAGTCTGTAGCTGGCGCAAACATGCGCTTCAACAAATTAAAACCTTGCGTACTCATGGAATGAGTATAGAACCCCTGTGAGCTATGCTGCAGGTGATACGGTGATATATATCATTATTCAGAAGTGCCAGATTGACTCTTATCAAAGCAAATCCCCCTGGTTCTCATATAGCCTGCCCAACTGAATATGAAAAAAGAGAAGAGAATGAGCATGCTACCAACCAAGTTGTCGTTTTTTTTATACCTGTCTTGCTGCATTACTGGGGTTCTGTATGCCAATGAACCTGACAAAGATGCACAACAGTTAAATCAGCGCTGTGCACCTTGTCATGGTAGCTATGGACAGGGAACCTCTGGAGCCAATGCGCCACGGCTGGCAGGGCTACCTGCCTGGTATCTGGAAAAGGCAACCAGAGACTATCTAAAAAATGCCCGCAAGAACCCGTTGATGGTAGAAGTCTCCGGTCTCAGACAAATGACAGACCAGCAAATCACCAGACTTTCCCAATGGTTGTCTGAGCAGAATATCGGCGAAGATCCTGCGTATGATATAAAAATGACTCAGGGTGATGAGCAGGCAGGTCAGAATAAATTTAATGCCGATTGCAAATCCTGTCACGGCAGAAGTGGCTATGGCAAAAAGAAAAAAGATGCACCGCCTCTGGCTGGGCAATATCCCGCTTACCTGATGGCAAGTATAAAGGCTTTTTTCCATAAAGAGCGCTACCATGACAATGACCCAATAGATGATACCTTTGATGACATTTCAGATTCTCAGGCTCGAAATATTCTCGCGTGGATTGCAAAACTGGACGATAAAAAACAACTAAAAAACAAAATGTTCAAGCCCAGATTATCAAGCAATTATTTTAACTCGCAAACAGTTTTCCAGATAAGCTCAGTCCAGCAAAGTATCCTGAGCGTGCATGCAAAAAAAGGACTAACGCTCTCTCAGGTAACAGATGCTATCTTGAAAAAAGCGGCTGAAATAGGTACACCGACTCTGCCTGATAAACCCGACAGTCTAGAAACAGCAACAGTTGTTAATTTTAAATTCTGCGAACCCAGACACATCAAGCAGTTACTAAGCACAGTTCCGCTGATTGCCAGCTATGACCCATGCAGCATTACTGTTGTAAAGACTGCGAACGATATTAGCCTGATGACCATTAACCTTGAGATGCTGATTGATGGCATGCAACTTCCGCTGGATACTCAACATACCGCGCTTGTGATTAATCAGGATATGCTCGCTATTATGAACGCTGCAGCAAACTTTCAGTAAGCTTTTATCGACTCACAAGATATTCATTTGCGAATATTATCTGCTCTATATCAATGATATTCCTTATAACCATGACAAGACTGTTTCATGGAAACAAGATCTTCATTTCCAATATCCTTGAAGATAAAAGAAAACGGCGTACAAGTACCTGTTTGTATGACACTAAAAGCAACGGGATGTTTTGAGCCTGACACAATCCCTTTTTTGTTTAACCAGCTCAATGAAAAAACATCTTCACTACTCACTTCCAGACGCAGTTCCCTGTTCAGGTAATAGGCGGAAGATTGATCCTTTACGGGGTGGTCAGGCACAAAACGAAAATAGACTGCTGTTGCCTGATGCTGGCAAAGCGAATCCGTCACTGGCTTTAACCGGGTAATCACAGCAGTGCCCGAAACATACTTATACTCACAAGGCCCTCCCACAGGTGGAGGTCTACAACAGCAGGCGCTTAAGCTGAGCAGAATGAAAATATTCATTGCTTTAAAAAGACTGGATATCATAGCTATTTCCCTGAATTGCCTGCTGTAAGATGTGGATAGCTTGCATTAAGCGTAACCTGTATGCACTGAGGGTTTGAGTGTCGCACAAAATAGCATTTACTCCATAGATACAGATCAAGACTGACAGAAAGTGGACTTTATTATTTATTACTCACCACCTTACATACAGTTATCCTGAGTAGTTACCATCTTTCAAAGAAAGCATGATCACGTCATCTCTAACGAACT
>JALVFC010000363.1 GCA_027030285.1 Thiotrichaceae bacterium
ATTGGCTGGCTGTTAGCTGGCTGCTTACCTTTGTGACTATCGTTGCAGCAAATCTCTATCAGTTGGATGGTTTATATGCTCTTGGAGCTGGAACGCTGGTCTTTATGCTGTCATTATTGCTACTTAATGGTATGATATTTCCAGCGGCTATAACGACGCTAGTAGCTACTCTTTCGATCTTTGGCTTGCTGTTTGTCGGTGAGCTTTATCTATTACAGCAGACAGGCTCGAAGACTTCCGGGGTTATATCAACTGCTTTGAGGTTTGTTCCCGATAGTCAATTTTATGATGTGAGTGTTTTTGAGGAAGCAGAAGAAAAGGAGACTGATCTTTTTGCGGAGAGTGATGAAGAGCTAGTCAGCTACTCTGAGGCAGATCTATTGCCTGAAAGGGTTATAAAAATGCCTGTTATACATTCTCAGGTTTATCACAAGGTGAATCCACGCAAAGCAGTTAACATGCGTGGGGCGAGTATTCGTTTATTAAAGACGGATGGAAAATTGGTTAAGGGGAATATTGTTGGAGTGCGAGGAAATCATCTGATTATTGGAAAGTATGTACCTGGCAAAGGTGTCATAAAAGCCCCGATTGCCTTCGCATCAATCAGGACGCTGGAGGTGCTTAAGTAGTGCCAAGAGCTTCCATAATATCAAATATCAGGTTTCCAGACTATTGTGTCCAGTACCCAGGATGCAAGAATAGCAGCAGGAGGAACCTCATTGTTAGGACCATCCCACTTCCCACTGAAGACATAGAGTATATTTTGTGCGCTCGGTGCAATACATAACACCTTGCCAGTAAACTCTTCTGTACCGGCAATACAGGGCTCTGTCGTATCATAAGTGTATATTTTGTTAAAGGGTGTGCCGATATCGTGCCCTAATGCATTGCCAATCTTGTTACTCATTACAAAGACTGAAAATATCCCTTTTTGATCTGCATCCGGGTTAATCAGGATAAGGGGCTTGCCTGCTTCGCTAATGCGGATAACTGGCTCTGCATTACCACTTTGAAACTGTCTGTACTCAGTAACACTGTAGTCCTGAAAAGCACGTGTTATCTGATGCATATTAAAGGGTGTGGATGCATTTATTGGCCCTACACCATCAGCTGACAACACAATGGGATTGTGTTGTTTTTTTTGTGGATTAGCAGTCTCGTCAGCTTTATCTCTGGAGCCACAGGCAATTAGCAGACTTAACATAAGGCTGAAAAGTACAGCAGTTCGGGTGTTCATGACAGTTATTCTCTGTGTTTCTGATAGTATACGGTAAGTATATGAGATAACTGGCTAATTTGCTAACTTTTCATTGAGTTGAAAAATTCTTCATTGGTCATTGTTGATTGAAGCTTGTCGAACAGGAATTCCATCGCTTCCAGTTCATCCATAGGATGCAGGAACTTGCGCAGAATCCATAGCTGCTGCAGCTCTTCCTCACTTACCAGTAAATCTTCACGACGAGTACCGGAGCGGTTGATATTAATGGCAGGGAAAACACGTTTTTCTGCAATACGGCGATCCAGGTGGACTTCCGAGTTACCAGTTCCTTTGAACTCTTCATAGATAACTTCATCCATTCTGGAACCTGTATCAATCAGGGCTGTTGCAATAATAGTCAGGCTGCCCCCTTCTTCGATATTACGGGCAGCACCAAAGAAGCGTTTTGGGCGTTGCAGTGCATTTGCATCTACGCCACCGGTCAAGACCTTGCCGGAAGAAGGTACAACCGTGTTGTAAGCACGAGCTAAACGGGTAATAGAGTCCAGCAGAATGACCACATCCTGTTTATGTTCTACTAGGCGCTTGGCTTTTTCAATCACCATCTCGGCAACCTGGACATGACGCGAAGCTGGCTCATCAAAGGTGGAGGAGACGACTTCACCCATCACCATGCGGGACATTTCGGTAACTTCCTCCGGACGCTCATCAATTAACAAAACGATGAGGTAGCTGTCGGGATAATTGGTAGTAATGCTTTGTGCAATATTTTGCAGCATCATGGTTTTACCTGCTTTGGGTGGTGCGATAATCAGACCACGCTGTCCTTTGCCAATGGGTGCGACAATATCAATGATTCTGGCAGTGATATCCTCGGTACTACCATTGCCACGCTCCAGGCGAAAGCGCTCATCGGGATGCAAAGGTGTAAGGTTTTCAAAAAGAATCTTGTTACGGGCATTTTCGGGGGAGTCAAAATTGATTTCATCTACTTTTAACAGGGCAAAGTAGCGTTCACTGTCTTTGGGGGGTCTGATTTTGCCAGCAACGGTATCACCGGTTCGCAAGCCAAAACGTCTGATTTGGCTTGGGGAAACATAAATATCATCCGCGCCTGCCAGGTAGTTACTGTCGGCTGAACGTAAAAAGCCAAAGCCATCCTGGAGGATCTCTAAAACCCCATCGCCATAGATGTCATCACCATTTTTGGCGACTGCCTTAAGTATGGAAAAGATGATGTCCTGCTTGCGCGAGCGGGAGATGCCATCAATCCCCAATGATTTGGTAATTTCTAAAATTTCAGGTGCAGTTTTCTTTTTAAGTTCAGATAAGTTCATAAATACAAGGATAGAGTAAGTGACTGCCAGGTAAGTAGCAGAATGATATTAGTTAACAAATTGAAAGGGTTTTCTTTCCGAGGATAAGTCTTTGCCAGAGTGGCGGTCAGTGCCTAAGCACATATACAAGAACGGGTGGTAAGTTAGCATAGATAATAGCTTGCGTCCAACTCTTGCGAGAAAATTTTGTGTGATTTCTGAATTCGCTATTAAATTCGTATCTTGCGTTTAGGTAGCAGCTATATCAATGACCCTGAAAGAAAGTAGAGGGGTTGCTTTACAGGGTCATTCTATTTGTTCTTGTCCCGAATTAAGGCGAGACTTTCATATATTCTGATCAATAAATGCACTTAACTGGGATTTTGATACAGCACCCACTTTGGTTGCTTCAACATTACCATCTTTAAACAGCATCAGTGTTGGAATACCCCTGATGCCATATTTGGGTGGTGTATCAGGGTTTTCATCAATATTAAGTTTTGTGACTTTCACTTTGTCTCCATACTCCTCAGCAATCTCGTCAAGAATAGGAGCGATCATTTTGCATGGACCACACCATTCAGCCCAGTAGTCTACTAATACAGGTGTTGTACTTTTTAGCACTTCTTCTTCAAAACTGTCATCTGACAGGTATATTATATTTGAGCTCACAGCTATCTCCATCGAAATTAATGCTCTATTATCGGGATTCGCCGCCAAAATACAAGGGAGTTGAAGAAATATACTCTCCGCGATTAAGAGTACCTCAGTTAGGTGTGACGTTGAGTGTGGGGGTAAAAAAACCGGTCTCCCGTCTGTTTATTTCCTGATTTATGTATTTGTTCTGGCGGCATGTGAACTTTTGGCAAGTATGTTTATCTGACAAAGCATGGATAGTCACTCCATGAAATGAATTGAAGAGGATTTATGATGATTAAACAGTTAATGGTGTTTCTGCTTGCAGGTATGTCGAGCGTTGCTGGATTTGCGTTGCCTGCTGCCTTTAATGCCAGTTACTCGGTGTCAAAAAGTGGTTTGACATTGGGTGAGATGAGAGTGTCATTGAGCTATACGAATAATCATTATGCCTATCATAAATCAACCAGGGCGACAGGTTTGGCTGCCTGGTTAAGTGGTGACAAAATGATTGAAAATGCTGATGGTAAAGTGCATGGAAACAGTATTTTTCCTGAAAGCTATTTGTTTCACCATACTAGTAAGCGTAAAGACCGCAAAGATCAGCTACAGTTTGTAAATCCACGCTTGGCGAAAGGCAGTTACAAAGGTCGGGCATATAGTATTCAAGTACCTGGCGGAACCCTTGACAGGGCGGCGCTTGAGTTAGCTCTAGCCAGAGATCTGGCGGCTCAGAAAAAGAGTCTGACCTATTCCATTGTTGAACGGGGAAAGCTGAAAACATACCACCTGACGCGTCAGGGTGTAGAAAAAATTAATATCGGTGGCAAGAACTATCATGCTGAAAAAATTATGGTCGCCAGGAAGGGGGCAGCACGTAAAACCATACTCTGGTTAGCTAAAGAGCTTGATTATATGCCTGTGAAAATAAATCACATTGAAAAAGGCGATGCCATTGTTTCGAACCTTAAGTGGTTTAAATTTACTGGCAAATAAGAGAATAGAGTTTCTCGTCATTAGCCACCATGTGGTATAGCCCGTACGCAATGCGGGGTTGCATGATGCAGGCCAGCCCGGGTGGTATTTTCCCGGATTGCATCCGGGCTTGCGATCTGACCTAACCAATAAGAAGATATTGTTTCATTAGTGTTAACAAGTCACTGCGCCAGATTAACGCCAGACCTCCAGCCAGTGCCAGCCAGGGGCCAAATGGAAGAGGATGGCTATCTTTAGAGCGCTTTATTAGCATCAGCAAGATGCCGAATATAGCACCGATCAGGGATGATCCAAAAATAGTAAACGGCAGTATTTGCCAGCCACCCCAGGCACCCAGTGCAGCGAGTAACTTAAAATCGCCATATCCCATGCCTTCCTTGCCAGTAACAAGTTTAAAGAGCTGGTAAACACTCCATAGTGACAAATACCCAAAAACAGCTCCTAACACACTGCTTCTCAAATCTGTAAAAACACCAAAATAATTGACGACAATTCCCAGCCACAATAAAGGTAGCGTCAAATTATCAGGCAGCAACATGGTCTTTGCATCAATGAGCGAGAGTGTAATCAGCGTCCAGATAAAGAAAAGAGCAAACAGGGTTTGTACGGTTGCACCAAACTTCCATGCAATCAGCAAAGAAAGCAGCATGGTGAACAGTTCAACAAGTGGATACTGCAGGGATATGTGTGTACCACAGGAGCGACATTTGCCTTTCAGGAACAGATAGCTTAGTAGCGGAATGTTTTCAATAGCGGTGATCATATGACTACACTCAGGGCAACGGGAACGGGGTACAAACAGATTGAATTTACCTGGCTTGTCATGTGCTGCTTCTACTGACTTTTTTTCCAGAAAATGCTCACAATCTTCGCGCCACGAATTTTCCAGCATGATGGGGATGCGATAGATTGCGGCATTCAAAAAGCTGCCGATAAGTAGTGAGATTATCCCTACAACAATCAAGAAAAAGCTCGTATTCTGTTGTAGAACAGTGATGATGTCCATTATTGCCCCTGATCAGGAATTTTGTAGAGGCATTGCATGCAATACCTCTGGTTAAACATATGACTGGATAAAACCTATATCGCAGCACCCATTTTAAAGATAGGCAGATACATGGCAATAATTAAACCACCGACCAGCACACCCAGTACACCCATAATAATCGGCTCCATCTGCGCTGATAGTGAATCAACCAAATCATCAACCTGCTCTTCAAAATAGTCAGCTACCTTGTTCAACATATCTTCCATGCGGCCTGACTCTTCACCAATTTTGGTCATTTGTACAACCATATTCGGGAAAACCTGGGTGGTATTCATGGCAACATTTAATTGTACGCCTTTTGAGGTGTCACTCTTGATATCCAGAGTGGCCTCCTTGTATACCACATTGCCAGTTGCGCCTGCTACAGAGTCCAGAGACTCAATGAGGGGCACGCCTGATGCAGACATGGTGGCAAGTGTACGAGCGAAACGTGCTACGGATGATTTATTGACGATATTTCCAAAGACAGGTGTTTTCAGCAGTATTTTGTCCAGAAAACGGTTAAATTTCTCCGAACGCTGTCTTGCCTGTGAAAAGGCAAATCCTGCTATGATAACCAGTCCCAGTGGTATCCACCACTTCGCCTGTAGCCATTCTGACATATCAACCACCATTTGAGTGAAAGCAGGCAAGTCTGCACCAAAGCCTTCAAACAGATCCTTGAATTGAGGTATTACAAAAATAAGCATAATGGATGTTACGATCACCGCAGCAATCACAACCATCAGCGGGTACATCATGGCTTTTTTGATCTTAGCTTTAATGTTTTCGGTTTTTTCCTTATAGGTTGCAACCTTTTCAAGCATATCTTCAAGTGTACCGGCGGTTTCACCAGCTCCTACCAGGTTGACAAATAATTCGTCAAAATACTTGGGATGTTTTGCAAGCGCACCTGACAAGTCACTACCACCCGCAATGTCCTGTGCGATCGCATTAATCAGGTCTTGCATTGACGGATTTTCGTGCCCAGATGAAATAATGTCCAGTGATTGAATCAGGGGGATACCTGAGCGCATCATGGACGTTAATTGCCGGGCAAAATGTGCAATGTCTACTGTTTTGATCTTTTGTTTGCTAATCGATTTACGTTTTTCTTTGATATAACGTATGCGGATTCCTTTGCGCCGCAAAGTTGCTTTGAGCATATTGGCATTGACCGCACGGTCTTCGCCTCGAATCTTTACGCCATCTTTGTTTTTTCCTTCCCAAATAAAAGTGGGATGGTCGAGTGAGGTTTGTGCTGCTGAAGTAGCCATAATTATTAATCCTTCGTTACACGTTCTAATTCTTGTAGTGAAATAATGCCATCCATTGCCTTTTTGATTGCAGATTGTCGTAAATCCGAGATGCCTTCTTTTTGTGCTTGATCCGCAATATCCATGGCATTTTTTCCATCCATTACCAGGCGTCCCATCGCAGTAGAAATTGGCATCACCTGATAAATACCTACCCGTCCCTTGTAGCCGCCTGAACAGGCACTACAACCAACGGGACCATATAATTCAAGAGTGGGGATGTCTTCTTTTTTAAAGCCCAGGGATAGTAACGCCTCTTCTGGAATATCTACAGGTTCCTTGCACTCTTTGCACAAGCGCCGGGCAAGCCGTTGAGCAACGATAAGGTGTACCGTAGAGGCGATATTGAACGGCTTGACCCCCATGTTAATCAAGCGGGTAAGTGTCTCCGGAGCATTGTTGGTATGCAGCGTGGAAAGTACCAGGTGACCTGTTTGTGCTGCCTTCATGGCAATATCAGCTGTTTCCAGGTCTCGAATCTCACCCACCATAATAATGTCAGGATCTTGCCGTAGGAAGGCTTTAAGGGCCGCTGCAAAGGTCAATCCTGCCTTGGGGTCTACATTAACCTGATTAATTCCGGGCAACTGGATTTCCGAAGGATCTTCTGCGGTTGCAATATTTTTCTCGGAAGTGTTGAGAATATTAAGCCCTGTATACAGGGTTACTGTTTTACCACTACCTGTTGGGCCAGTAACTAGGATCATTCCGTCAGGCTTTTTTAATGCGTTTAGCAGTGCTTCTTTTTGCTCAGGCTCAAAACCCAGCATATCCACACCCAGCGAAGCGCTAGAAGAGTCCAGAATCCGCATAACGATTTTTTCACCATAGAGGGTTGGCAAGGTGCTAACACGAAAATCAATATACTTGTCATCGGCAACTTTGAAGTGAATGCGTCCATCCTGCGGAATTCTTTTTTCGGATGAATTAAGCCTTGCCATAACCTTGAGTCGAGCTGCCAGGCGTGGAGAAATCTTTTTCGGTGGAGTAGCTATAACCTGTAAAATACCGTCAATTCGGTAGCGTATGCGTAGCAGTTTTTCATAAGGCTCTATATGGATATCCGAAACACCCTTCTGGATGGCATGTAGCAGCAGTTCATTGACAAACTTGATAATATCGATGCCAGTATCATCTTCCTCCTCTTCTTCCTCACTTTCCATATCATAGGTGTCAATGGCTAGATCCTGTTCGGCTGTTGCAGAAGAAACTGTCATGCCGAGTCGAACTGCATCGTCTGAACTGTCACCTGTGCTATTTCTTAACAGGGCCTGTAGCTTGTTGTATTCAACGATAACAGGCTCAGCTACTAGCCCAGTGGCAAACTTGATATCGTCCAGGTTGGAAAGATAATGTGGGTCAGCAACCCCCACATGGATGCCTTTTCCCAGTTTGAAGATAGGAAGAAGCTGGAGTTTTCTGGCTTTGTCCAGGGGCAGTACATCTCTGACTTCGTCGGTGATTTCTATGGCGTCAATATCTGCAATATTTAAGCCATATTCGGCACTACACATGAGTGCGATATCCTGCTGCGTAACCAGGCGTTGCTGCATCAGATAGGTGGCAATCGGTGTATTTTCTGCTTGTGCTCCAGCTACTGCTTCACTAGCCACATCATGCGATATTTTTCCCTGATCAAGCAGACGTTTGACCAAACTTGGGAAAACAATGGTTTCAGCGACAGTCATTACTAAGGAATAGCCCTTTATTGTTTGTTATTATTATCTATTTGTTGTTTATAGCCTGTTAAGGTGTGCCTACCGTAATGCTTTCTATAGTAAAGAATTACCACAACAAACACCTCGCAATTGTACTAGCATGGCCTGAAAAATTGAAGAGCCGTTCATCTAAAAGCTGTGTTTGTTAAATGACTTATGATCAGGATGACTTTCTGTATTTCTTAGACAAGCTCATGGGCTGAGTGTCGAACAGCCTCCTAAACCAAGTAGAGCCTGTACGCCAAAATAATATTTTTAGAAATTTGCGTACTTTTAATTAACTGCTGCATTATTAATGCAGTATTTCCCATTATGAAGTGTCTATTGGCACTTTTTCTCTCCTTTTTGGCTCATATTGCCGTTATTGCAACTAATTTTCCTTCTAGCGGACGCACTAATCCCCTGGTCACTGCCCTGACAATTTTTTTTAATGTTATGCACAGAGCAGACCAGTGAAAATTCTCCGGCAACTTTGTCTTTTCCTCTTACGCTGAAGCCCCTGAATCCTGTGTTTTTTATTTGCCCAATAGCAGGTTCCGCAATGACTTTCCGTTTATCGTAGATTTCTTTTGATTCTGCCTGTTCCATTTTTTCATTCATTTGTTGGCGCAGGGCTTCATGGGTATCACCAGTTATGGTTCGGGCTTCGCCTGTTTTCGATTGACT
>JALVFC010000364.1 GCA_027030285.1 Thiotrichaceae bacterium
GACGGGTTTTGGGCTGGCCGGGCACATGCAGGAAGTGTGTGCAGGTAGTAATCTGGAGGCTGTGATTAATTTTGAGCGTGTTCCCTTGCTGCCGAATGTGCATGAGTATCTTGATATGGGGTGCTCCCCTGGAGGTACACAACGTAACTTTGATAGCTATGGAAAATACCTGGGTGAAATGACAGCACGTCAGCGTGAAATTTTGTGTGATCCTCAAACCAGCGGCGGGCTGTTGGTGATGGTGAATGATGAAAGTCAGGATGAATTTCAGCAGCTTGTTAAAGAACATGGGCTGGATTTGCAGCCAATCGGTCAGTTGCGAGAAAAAACAGCTGACTCCGATGTGATGGTTTATGTGGAGTAGGATAGAGTTGTCACAAGTACATGATTAAACTCAAACCGGAACAGATTGCATCCCAGGCTCAGGATGCCCATGAAAGAACCCTGGCTCTGATAGATGGGTTAAGTGTCAAGCAGTTAAAAGGGTCGCTATTGCCTATCGTCAACCCGTTGCTCTGGGAAATTGGGCATACGGCTTATTTTTATGAACTCTGGGTGTTACGTCATCATTTAAAACGCCCTCCGCTAATTCCCAATGAAGACAAGCTGTATGACTCAATGACGATTGACCATGATGATAGATGGGACCTGCCTCTGCCAACATTCAAAGATACGCTGATCTATATTCAGACAGTGCTGGAGAACATTAAAATATGCCTGGCTGAAGGTGAGGATGAGGTCAGGGATTATCTGGCTCAATATGCTGTTTTTCATCATGATATGCATAATGAAGCCTATACCTATACACGTCAGACACTGGATTATCCTGCCCCCCGGCTTGGCAGTACCGAGATAAAGAGTACCGGGCAAGCCGTTTCGCATGAAGATAGGCGCAATGATGATGTCAATATTCCCGCAGGCACTTTTATGCTGGGAGCAACCCAACAGGATGGGTTTGTCTTCGACAATGAAAAATGGGCACATCGCGTAGAAATTGCACCCTTTAGTATCGCAAAGATGGCAGTGAGCAATGCTGATTACCTGCGCTTTGTTGAGGCGGGTGGCTATCATAAACGTGAATACTGGGATGACAATGGCTGGAAATGGCGGCAACAAGCCCCGCACAACCCGCAACACACGACCATGCCAGATCATCCTGTTTACTGGCGACATACGGCAGATGGCTGGCAAATCAAACAGTTTGACCGTTGGATCAAGATGCCAATGAATGCTGCTTTGATTCATGTGTGTTGGTATGAAGCACAGGCGTATTGCCGCTGGGCTGGTCGCCGGCTGCCCAGTGAAGCCGAATGGGAGGTGGCTGCGGCAGCGGAGCCTACAGCTGATGGACTCACCCTGTCACCACGTAAGCGTTACTACCCCTGGGGGAATGCTGTCCCCAACAAGGAGCTGGCAAATCTGGATGGCCTGGCTCTTGGTACAGTGGATGTGGCTGCGCACTCCGCAGGTGACAGTGCATTTGGCTGCCGGCAGATGATTGGTAATGTCTGGGAGTGGACGCAGGATACGTTTGCCCCATACCCAGGTTTTGAACCTGATATGTATAAGGATTATTCGCAGCCTCTGTTTGGTAATACCAGGGTTTTGCGAGGAGGAGGTTGGGCAACCAGCGCACGAATGATCAGGAATACCTGGCGAACCTACTATGGTCCTGAGCGTAACGATGTTTTTGCCGGATTTCGCACCTGCGCACTGTAGTATGAGGGCTGCCTGGCTGTGAACAATCATAGATTTCAGTTTCATGATCTGCATCCCGTTGACAGTGATTTTGCCAGTGATGTGCTACAGGGTCTGGAAACACGACCTGCCAGCATCCCGCCAAAATATTTTTATGATGCCAAAGGTTCCCGGCTCTTTGATGCGATCACCGCACTCCCTGAGTATTACCTGACTCGTACCGAGCTTGCTATCTTGCGAGCTAGTGCTGATGAAATTGCAGCGCATATCGGCACAGGTAGTCTACTGATAGAACCTGGCGGTGGCAGTTGTGCCAAGGTCGGTATACTGCTTGAGAGTCTCAGGCCACGGGCTTATGTGCCCATGGATATTTCCAGGCAGCACTTGCAATGGTCAGTGGAAGAACTGGTAAATGCTTTTCCCTCTCTTGAGATTCATGCGGTTTCTACAGACTTTACACAAATCATGTCATTACCAGCGGCTGCTCCTGAAGGTGCGCGGGTTGTTTTTTTTCCAGGTTCGAGTATCGGGAATTTTGATCATAAAGAGGCTGTGGAGTTTCTGACCTCGATCGCTCAGTTAGTGAGGCCTGGGG
>JALVFC010000365.1 GCA_027030285.1 Thiotrichaceae bacterium
GTCCATTTCAAAGACCTTGGACTGGTTGTAGTGGATGAGGAACACCGCTTTGGAGTGCGCCACAAGGAAGTCCTGAAAAAGATGCGTGCCAATGTAGACATGCTGACACTCACTGCCACGCCCATCCCGCGCACACTGAATATGTCACTGGCAGGGCTGCGTGATTTATCCATTATTGCCACGCCGCCAGTTGCGCGTCATGCTGTGAAAACATTCATTAACGAGTGGGACAAAACTGTTATACAGGAAGCCTGTGCCCGTGAGCTGTCACGCGGTGGACAGGTTTATTTCCTGCATAATGAAGTTAAAACCATTGCCAAAATCACCCAGGAATTATCTGAATTAATGCCAGATACACAAATCCGTTTTGCCCACGGACAAATGCCGGAAAGTAATCTGGAAAGCATTATGGAAGACTTCTACCATCAGCGTTTCCAGATTCTGGTTGCCACCACCATTATTGAAAGTGGTATCGACATACCCACTGCCAACACCATTATTATCAACCGCGCGGACAAGCTGGGGCTGGCACAGTTACACCAGATCCGTGGTCGAGTCGGACGCTCACACCACCGCGCCTATGCCTACCTGATCACGCCACCTGTCAAGACGCTTACCGCCGATGCCAAAAAGCGTCTGGAAGCTATTGAGTCACTTGAAGATCTTGGTGTTGGCTTTACTCTGGCATCGCATGATCTGGAAATTCGCGGCGCTGGCGAGTTGCTGGGAGAAGACCAAAGTGGGCAAATACAGGAAATTGGTTTCTCACTTTACAATGAATTACTGGATCGTGCCGTTAAAGCACTGAAATCAGGACAGCTTCCGGATCTGCAGCAAAACCGCAAAGATACCACAACAGTAGAAATCGGTGCACCCGCACTCATCCCTGATAATTACCTGCCTGATGTACATAACCGCCTGATTCTGTACAAGCGTATTGCCAGCGCTACGGATAAACATGCCTTACGTGAGCTGCGAGTAGAGATGATTGATCGTTTTGGATTGTTGCCTGAGCAGGTCAACAATCTGTTTACCGTAACGGAACTCAAGCTGATTGCAGAAAGTCTGGGTATCAAGAAGCTGGATTTAATGCCAAATGGTGGACGCATCCTGTTTCATGCCACGCCTAATGTTGATATTGGCAAACTGATTGCTGTTATCCAGCAACGCCCCTGGGAACTCAAGCTCGATGGTCAGGACAAGCTGCGTCTGGAGTATGAAGAAATGGAAGAGATAGAGCCGAGAGTGCAGTGGATCAAGCGACTGTTTGCGGATATCAGGCTGGATAACTCTTAGCTTTTCTCCTCAAACTGGCTTCCGCATTTGTATGCAGACTACTGATCGTAGCCTGCATGTAGTTCTGGATCAAACCGGGATCAAACCGGGATCAAATTAAAAATGATAGTTTAACCCCAGACTCAACATTTTGATATCTTTATCAAAATACTCATACTCTCCACGCACATTCAGGTGATTATTAAGTGGTACTTCAGCACCCAGTCCAAAAAAGATGTCACCATTCTCGACCTGACGGTAGTTAATATTGTTATTGGCATCATTACTGACATCAGCATAGCCAAGTTTAGCAATACCCTTAAAACGATTAGTGAAAGGTTTTTTATACAAGATATTGACTCCCAGAATCTGGTAATCAATATCACCCTGCACCGTACCCGTATCAATGCCAGCAGATCCCAAGTCTGCATAAAAACCCTCGATATTCCAGAATTCCTTGATACCTACATCATAACCAACATAGATTTTTCCACCTGTGGAAGTATCATCAGTCACCCTGCCTCCGGGGGTCAATACTCGAGGTTTAAGCTTGTTAAAGCCCAGCGAACCACCAATATAAAGCTTTCCATTGCTATTCGTTATTGCATTAGCAGCAGATGCACTATTTACAATGCCAACTGACATAGCTACCGCTGTGATAATCACGGTGAATGTTTTGTATATCTTTTTCATGTTTAAAATATCCTTGTTATAAACAATGGGAGGCTACTTCCTGCCTCCCGATTATGAGTGAAAACAACTTAGTCCTTTTTACCCATTAGCCGGCGGATCACTCCCAATAAGCCTAACAGTGCCAGCCATAATGGGTTGATTGCACCGCCAGCACCACCATCCAGAGTGGTTTCCACAACCACTGGAGAATTATTTGGCTGGGGTTGTGATGCTCTATCATCAGCCGACTTCAACGGGTCAGTTCCATTAGCAACTTCCGTACCATCATCAACACCGCCACCATCGGTATCCGGGTTTTTTGGATCCGTTTCGCCTGCATCCACA
>JALVFC010000366.1 GCA_027030285.1 Thiotrichaceae bacterium
TGAGCCACTTGATTTTTTCGAATTGGCACATCTGGATTTTGAAAAGCCTGATTTCGATCGTTTCCCCTGCTTGCGTCTGGCTTATGAGGCACATCGTATGGGGGGATATGCTACGATAGCCCTGAATGCAGCGAATGAGATTGCTGTAGATGCCTTTTTAAACGGGCGGGTTGCTTTTACAGATATCCCCCTTATGATTGAAAATGCTATGCAGGATGTGCCCTCCGGTACACCGTCTGTCCTGAATGATATCCTTATTCAGGATTCAGTAAGCCGGGAGCGCACAGAATCGTGGTTAAAAAACAATAATAATTCACTAACTTGAATTGGTCGCCTGGTCTTATATGAGCATTCTTATCTCCCTTTTCGCATTTATTATTACAATTGGTATTCTGGTCGCTATCCATGAATACGGTCATTTCTGGGTGGCACGTAAGCTGGGTGTGAAGGTTTTGCGCTACTCGGTTGGTTTTGGCAAGCCGCTTTTCACGCACATCTCAAAAGATGAAGATAAGATCGAATATGTGCTGGCTGCGATACCTGTTGGTGGCTATGTAAAAATGCTTGATGAGCGCGAAGGGGAGGTGCCTGAAGATCAGCTTGACCGTGCATTTAATCGCCAACCTGTCTGGAAACGTATAGCAATTGTACTCGCTGGACCTTTAGCCAATTTTCTTTTTGCCATATTCGCCTACGCATTGATGTTTATGGTTGGTGTAGAAGGTTTAAAGCCCTATGTGGGTGAGGTTGATCCGAATACGCCAGCTGCTGTCGCTGGTTTTGAGCACCTGGATGAAATTACTTCAGTGAACGGCAAAAAGGTTTCATCGCTGACTGATGCGGCATTGTCATTGCTGGATCAGTACCTCAGTAATCCACAGAAGATAGACGTTGGTGTCATTAAACAGGATGGAAACCCAGCAGTACGCACGCTGGATGTTTCCAGTTTACAGATGCTCAAGGATGAAGGTGATTATCTTGAAAAAATAGGTATCCAGCCCTGGTTGCCTTATAAGCTCATAGTGGCAAAAGTATACCCCGGCAGTGCGGCAGAAAAGGCTGGCTTTAAAGCGGGAGATACCATTCTGGCAGGTAATGGCAAGCCCTTTGTAAATGATAAAGAATTTACCGAGTTTGTGAGTAGCAATGCGGGTAATGAAATTACTATCCGTGTTGAACGCCATCAGTCTGCTGGAGAAGGTGCAAATGCTAATGAGGCTGATGCAGAAATGCTGGATATCGCGGTTACCCCGAAACTGGGTGAAGTAAAAGGAGTGAAAAGAGGGCTTATCGGTATTGGTGTAGGTCGTTATATTCCGGAGGAAATCTATGCTAAGCTCCATACGGTTGTTAGATACTCGCCATTAACTGCTCTGAATAATGGAATCAAGAAAACCTGGCAAATGTCAACCATGACACTATCCATGATAGGTCGTTTGGTGACAGGAGAAGCCTCGCTCAAAAACGTCAGTGGTCCTGTGACCATTGCCAATTATGCGGGTAAAAGCATGGTGATTGGTTTTTCTGTCTTTTTGGGTTTTCTGGCTATTGTCAGCCTGAGTCTGGGGGTGATGAATCTGTTGCCTGTACCTGTGCTGGATGGTGGTCATCTATTGTTTTACATAATTGAGCTGATTAAGGGTAGCCCTGTATCCGAAGCGGTTGAAGAGATCGGTATGCGAATTGGTGTCGCGATGATCGGTTGTTTAATGGTATTGGCTTTTTATAATGATATATTAAGACTGTTAAAGTAGCTTACAGGTATATTCAGTCTTTTCTGATGCTCATCCATAGCTATAAAACAAATGCTGGTAAATATAATAATATGAATAAATCTATTCTTTCCCTATCTTTTGCAAGTTGTCTTTTTGCTGTATCACAGTTTGCCTGGGCAGAAAGCTTTGTCGTTCAGGATATTCAGTTAAATGGTATTCAACGGGTGGATCCTGGCACGGTGCTGGAGAATATCCCTGTTAAGGCTGGTCAAAAATATCAGGATTTTATGACGGCTGATATTGTTCGCTCACTCTATAAAACCGGTTTGTTTGACGATGTGAGTGTGCAGCGCAATGGGAATATTCTGATTGTGAATGTGCATGAACGCATGGCTGTGGGTGAGATTAATATCACCGGAAACAAGCTGTTCAAAACTGAACAGTTGCTGGATGCACTTAAGCAGGCAGGTATTCGCAAAGGTCAAACATTAAACCGCTCCGCACTGGCTCGCATACAGCATCAGATCAAGCAACAGTATATTGCGCGTGGAAAATATGGCGTACAGGTAACTGCG
>JALVFC010000367.1 GCA_027030285.1 Thiotrichaceae bacterium
AAACTACTTATGAAACCCGTTTTGGCCCTTGTGGGGCGTCCTAATGTTGGCAAGTCCACTCTGTTTAATCGTTTGACGAAAACACGCGATGCACTGGTGGCGGATTTTCCTGGTTTAACCCGTGATCGCAAGTATGGTACGGCGACGCATAATGAGCGTGAATTTATCCTGATTGATACGGGGGGGGTGAGTGGTGAGGCGCAATATCGTCATAGCGAGATTGACAAGTATATGGCTGCGCAAACCTGGGCGGCGGTAGAGGAAGCGGATGCCTTGCTGTTTCTGGTGGATGGTCGGGAGGGGTTAAATGCGGCGGATGAGCAGGTCACGGAGCGTTTGCGCCGTACCAGCAAGCCGGTGTATTTGCTGGTGAACAAGACGGATGGGGTGGATGCGCAGCAGGCTGTGGCGGATTTTTATGCCCTGGGGTTTACGTCTATTTTTACCATTGCGGCATCGCAGGGGCGTGGTGTTTCGCAGATGATGGATGCGATTCTGGCTGATTTTCCTGACGATAGTGACGAACAGACTGATGAAGAAATCGCTAACGAGGGCATTAAACTGGCCTTTATCGGACGCCCTAATGTGGGCAAGTCTACCCTGATCAACCGGATTTTGGGTGAGGAGCGCGTGGTTGCTTTTGATAAGCCAGGGACGACTCGTGATACTATTTTTGTACCTTTTGAGCGTGACGGGCAACGCTATACGCTGATTGATACAGCGGGGGTACGGCGGCGCGGGCGGATTAAGGAAGCGGTTGAAAAGTTTAGTGTAATCAAGACTATTCAGGCGATTGATGCTGCTAATGTCGTCATTATGGTACTGGATGCGCATGAGGAAATTGCTGATCAGGATGCACATTTGCTCGGTATGGTGCTACAGGCGGGTCGCTCGCTGGTTATTGCGGTAAATAAATGGGATGGACTAGATCAGGATGCCCGCGAGGTCATCAAGCATCAACTGGAAATCAAGATTCCTTTTGTTGATTTTGCTGATATGCACTTTATTTCGGCGCTGCACGGTACGGGTGTGGGGCATTTGTTTCAGTCGGTTCAGGATGCCTATGAGTCTGCCATGATTAAGGTATCAACCTCGCGTATGACGCGCATTCTGGAAACGGCGGTGGAAGCACATCAGCCTCCGATGAAACAGGGCAAGCGAATCAAGCTACGCTATGCCCATCAGGGGGGAAGTAATCCGTTTACGGTGATTGTGCATGGCAACCAGACGGACAAGCTACCGGATGCCTATAAGCGTTATTTGATGAATTATTATCGGCAAACACTCAAGCTTAAAGGTACACAGGTGCGTATTGCCTTTCGCACGGGTGATAATCCGTTTCAGAAAAAGAGGGGGAAGCGCAAGAAAAATACGCGCCATGCACGGCATAAATAGTCTTTAATAGTCACTGTTCAGCAGAACTTGTTAAATCTCCTTTATCTGCACTAAACTGCCAATCACTAATACTCGAGCATATGGAATTTCTGCTTTATATCCCGCTTGGCATCATTGCCGGCATACTGGCAGGCTTGCTGGGAATTGGTGGCGGGCTGATTATTGTGCCGGCTCTGGTCGCTATTTTCAGTTATCTGAGCTTTGACAAAACTGTGATTACTCACCTGGCGATCGGAACCTCTCTGGCAACCATTATTTTTACTTCGGTATCCTCGGTGTGGGCTCATCACCAGAGACAGGCGGTGTTGTGGCGTGTCGTCTCCCGATTGGCTACGGGTATTCTGCTGGGGGCATTTCTGGGCGGGATCATGGCTGATTACATTCCCAGTAAGGGACTGCAATGGTTTTTTGCCCTGTTTGAAAGCTATGTCGCTGTGCAAATTCTATTCAACTTTAAACCAAATGCTGCCCGACAGTTACCACAGACACCGGGGATGCTGGGTGCGGGAACATTCATTGGGGGGATTTCCTCCCTGGTTGGCATCGGTGGCGGAACACTAACCGTACCCTTTCTGGTGTGGTGCAACACCTCAATACACAAGGCCATCGCCACCTCCGCTGCCTGCGGCTTGCCGATTGCGATTGCAGGCAGCCTGGGTTTTGTGGTGAGTGGCTGGAAGCAAGCCGGATTACCGGATTACTCGCTGGGCTATGTTCACCTTCCATCGCTGCTGGGTATTGTGAGTACCAGTATTCTCTTTGCACCACTTGGGGCGAAGCTGGCACACAACCTGCCAGTGGATTCACTGAAAAAAGTGTTTGCAGGTCTGTTGTTTTTGCTGGCGTTTTATATGTTTGTAAAGTAATTACAATGACGACAGCATATTGGGGGT
>JALVFC010000368.1 GCA_027030285.1 Thiotrichaceae bacterium
CATATTCACACTAATAGGAGAAACACATGCTACAACTCAAGTCGAACTTTAGAAACTAGGCTTCCTGGCAAATCGCTGGGAGGCTGTTGACAACCCATCCAGCGATTTGCCACAGCTTAGGCTACGGCTCAATAGCATGTGCAAGCCCTGGATGACTTTGTCTCCAGGGCTTTTTTTGCCCCGGAGGGAGGCTGCCAGTAACTGGAAGCCTGCAGGAAATACAAAAACATAAGGTGAGTATTATGCCTATACAAAAAACACTAAACAAAGGTCGTGTTCCGGTAAAGATTTACACGAAAGACATCACCAGTGATGCCATGACACAGTTGACTAATATCGCTCAGCTGCCATTTATTCATCATCATATTGCGGCCATGCCGGATGTACATCTCGGCAAAGGCGCAACAGTAGGATCAGTGATTCCAACCAAAGGTGCCATTATTCCGGCAGCAGTGGGAGTGGATATCGGTTGCGGCATGAATGCAGTTCGTCTGTCCCTGAAAGCCAAAGACCTGCCAGACAGCCTGCGTCAGGTGCGTTCTGCCATTGAGGCACGGGTACCCGTTGGCTTTAATATGCATGATCGCTACCGAGTCAAAGCCTCTACGCTGAACAGCATGGACAGGCCGTTACAAAGCATTTTGGAAAAGCATCCCGGCTTGACCAGAATGATGCGTAACTTCCATCGTACATGGGGGCGGCAACTCGCTACGCTGGGTGGTGGCAACCACTTTATCGAGCTATGTATTGATGAAAGTGATGATGTCTGGATCATGCTGCACTCTGGTAGCCGTGGGATTGGCAATGTCATGGGGCGCTACTTTATCAACCTTGCCAAAAAGGACATGGGCAAGCAGCTTGGACATCTGCCAGACAAGGATCTGGCGTACTTTACGGAAGGTGCCCAGCACTTTGATGACTATGTTGAAGCGGTCAACTGGGCACAGGACTATGCCATGATCAACCGGCGGGAAATGATGACTCTGGTGATCGATGCCCTG
Organism: Thiotrichaceae bacterium; assembly: GCA_027030285.1. Lineage (GTDB taxonomy): Bacteria > Pseudomonadota > Gammaproteobacteria > Thiotrichales > Thiotrichaceae > HyVt-477. The sequence goes on from JALVFC010000368.1 coordinate 1,002, forward strand.
CGGGAGCATCTGCCTCCCTTTGTGGCAACCAAAGAAGCTATTAACTGTCACCATAACTATGTGCAACGTGAGACACATTTCGGTGCCGAAGTTTTTATCACCCGCAAAGGTGCGATTCGCGCTGGTGAAGGTGAGCTGGGTATTATTCCCGGCAGCATGGGAACCCGGTCTTTTATTGTACGCGGCAAAGGTAGCAAGGCTTCCTTCTGCTCCTGCTCACATGGTGCAGGGCGTCAAATGAGCCGTACCCAGGCAAAGCGGCAGTTTAATCGTTTTGATCTGGAGCAACTAACGCAGGGTGTGGAATGCCGCAAGGACAAGGGTGTGGTGGATGAAATCCCGGCAGCCTACAAGGACATCAACAAGGTCATGAGAGATCAGCATGATCTGGTTAAAGTCGTGCATACCCTGAAACAGGTTGTCTGTGTCAAGGGTTAATGAGCAGCCTGGATGTCATTCAGGGAGAAACTATTCCTGCATTGCATGCAGACTACTTGTTACTCAGATAATTAATAATGCAAACACGAAGAAAAGGAGCAAACCAAAATGGGAAAGCAACATAAACGTAACCCTGTAGCCCGTGCAACCATTCTGCGCAAGGGCGGGGTACACGAAAAAGGTCGTACTGCCAAACGGCAACACCAAAAGAGAGAGCTGAATGATCTGCTCGATGATTATTATTCATCCGCAGGCGATGGCGGTAATCGACATCAAAACCACGATAAAAAAGACCACCCTGAGTGGTCTTTTTTTTGGCTAGTCTTTTTCTGATCCAGGCTTAACTACTCAGCGTGATAAACAGCGAAGGCGGCAAGCTATTGATTATTTGGGAGGCTGTAAATACATCCCTGTAAGCTCTGCAGCAACATCCCTGCTACCGAATCCCTAACAATCAATAACTTGCCGCATCTATGTAATTATGTTGAGAAGCTACATCCAGATAACCGTTTATCCGTTGATCAATTATTTTACAGACCAGTTGCATCCTTTGTTAACTTAGTTGCGTAAATCAAAACAGCTCGTCAGTAAATCTGGGAGCAAACATTATCCAAATTGAACAAATAAAAAGCAGGAGTTCTTATGAAATCTCGGAAAAAATTATTAGCGCTGGCTACCAGTTCAGCATTAGCGAGTACACTTTTAATAGCATCCACAGCATCTGCCTCTCAGCAACTTGAAACAGCAACTTTGCATCACAGCCAGACATCAGACTCAATCTCACTGATGTCTGAAGGGAAGTGTGGTGAAGGTAAATGTGGCGGCAGCAAAGGCAAGGAAGGAAAATGC
>JALVFC010000369.1 GCA_027030285.1 Thiotrichaceae bacterium
CAGTAGCTCCGGTTGCGCCTGTGGCTCCAGTATCACCTTTGTCGCCTTTTGCGCCTGTAGCTCCGGTTGCGCCTGTGGCTCCAGTATCACCTTTGTCGCCTTTCGCGCCAGTAGCTCCGGTGTCACCCTTATCGCCTTTAGGACCTTGTGGACCAGTAGCTCCAGTATCACCTTTAGGACCTTGTGGACCAGTAGCTCCAGTATCACCTTTAGGACCTTGTGGACCGGTAGCTCCAGTATCGCCTTTAGGACCCTGATCTCCTTTATCTCCTTTTGGACCTTTGTTCCATGCAGGATCATTCATTTGGTTGATGAGTTTCGCTATCAAACTCAAAACGGCAAGCAGGAGTTGCAACTGTCCTTGACCACCAACACCTCCACCGAATAAATTACCAAAGCCTCCGTAACCACCTCCACCATAGCGTGAAGTTCTTGATCTATGACCACCTCCACGTCTATTCAGATGGTTTGTCTGATTGTGATTCACATTGGATGAACCACTTCTGTTCACATAATTACTCATGAAATAAACACCTCTGTTGTGTTATGCAAAATTCCATTGCCTTATAATTAATTCCTTTCCCCTCATTTATGGCTACGCATCCTTGAGTGGCAAGACAATGTTTCGTCCACGCAATATGAGAATATTGCGAGCCTGTTTTTTAGTATCTCTATAATGATAAAACTATGACACGAGGGACAAACGACATTGAACTCACGCTTAACGGTATTTTTCTTTCGGCACTACTATTGCAGTTGATTTATAATATTTTTTCGATATTTCAGTACCCTTACTTGCCCGCTTATACAGGGATACTGCTAATAACAAACCTATGTCAGACCCTCCAGCCTGACCTACTCTAAACCTCTACAGGACCTTCGCTTTAGACAATGCATCTACTTCTCTACAACGAGCTGAATACTTCAGAAATTCCTGAGTTTGAGAAAGTCACCGCTTTTCTTCAGCGTGATGACTTCCGCTCTGCCAATGTAAAAAAAGTAGGCAACAATCTTTACCGTGCACGTTTGAATAAAGCTGACAGGCTATTGTTTTCGCTTTACCGAGATGAGCAACACACATATGCACTGATTCTTGAACATATTAAAAACCATGATTACCAGAAATCACGTTTTCTGCGCCGAGGCGTGAAAGTGGATCCCAGACTGATCCCATCACCGAAGGCGGTTAACCCAGAGAACCTGGAGAGCCTTCCAAACCTGGAAAAACAGTCTTCCTCATTTCACTTACTGCACAAACCCATTAGCCTGGATGAGGTGCAACAGCACATTTACGAACTCCCCCTGCCGATTGTTATTATTGGCACTGCGGGTAGTGGAAAAACACTTTTGCTACTGGAAAAGATGAAACGCCTACAGGGAAAGCTTCTTTATATTACCCAGTCAGCCCATTTAGCCCGACATTCACAAAGCCTCTATTATTCCCATCAATACCAGCACCCGAAACAAACAGCTGTGTTTTTATCCTTTAGTGAATTTATTGATAGCATTGCTGTGCCATCAGGGAAGAAAATGACTCTGCGCCACTTTAAACGCTGGTTCAGCAGACACCAGAAAGCCACACCGCTGTCTGATGCGCATGCACTTTATGAAGAATTCAGAGGAGTGATAACCGGAGCAAGCATTCATGCAGCTTATTTAACCAAAGACGAATATCTGCAACTAGGTATCAGGGAAAGCATTTTTACAGCTAATCAGCGCGAGGCGGTTTATCACCTGTTTCAGCGCTACCTGGATTATCTGAAAGAACACAACTACTACGACCATAATATCCTAAGCTTTAACTACCTCTCCCTGGTCAGCAAATGCTACGACTATGTAATTGTCGATGAAGTGCAGGATATCTCACCGATTCAACTGCACCTGATTCTGAGCAGTTTGCAACAACCCAGCCACTTTTTATTATGTGGTGATGCCAACCAGATTGTTTACCCCAACTTTTTTTCCTGGGCAAAAATCAAGACACTGTTCCTGCAACAAAACAAACAGAATGGTGCCAGCCTCACGCAAATCCTCAACACCAACTATCGCAACTCAGGCGATATCATCAAGCTGGCAAACAAAATCCTGCGCCTGAAAAACTGGCGATTCGGTTCAATAGATAAAGAAACACATCATGAAATGCAATCCGTACAAAGCCAGTCTGGGCAAGTCGCATTTCTGACGGCAGATGAAAAGACACTGGCAGAAATTGACCATAAAACACGCTACTCAAAAGACTTTGCCGTGATTGTATTACATGACGAACAAAAAAACCTGGCAGCTAGTTATTTCCAGACACCGCTGGTTTTTTCAGTACAGGAATGTAAAGGCCTGGAATACGCCAATGTGATTCTTTTTAATATGGTTTCCTGCGCCAGTGAGAACTATGCCGTGATTAGCCAGGGTGTCACTACTGACATTCTTGACACAACCATGCGTTATGCGCGCAACAAGGACAAGACCGACAAATCGCTGGAAACCAGTAAATTCTTTATTAACGCCCTGTTTGTCGCCATCACCCGCGCACAAAACAACCTTTACTGGATAGAGGAACAGCCGGATCATCCTTTATTAAACCTGCTACACAACAAACAGGTGATGCAAGATACAGACAGCATTGGCTATCAAACCTCCACCGAAGAAGAATGGCAAGAAGAAGCCAGCAAGCTGGAGCAACAGGGTAAAACCGAGCAGGCACAACACATACGCCAGTCAATCCTGCAACAACATACACCCTCCTGGACAGTCATAGCAGGTGACCAGATTGACCAGCTATATATAGATGCCCTGGAAAATAACGATAAAAAGGCAAAATTACTCCTGTTTGAATATGCTCTGGTCTATGAAGACCACCAGGCAAGAAACGCCCTGATCAATATTGAGTTTCTTCCTGCTTTTCATCCCGAAGATGGAAAAAAACAGCTACTCATCAAATACTTCATGATGTACCAGCAGGAGCAACTGGACGCCATCAAGCGCCAGATGAGCAAATACGGCGTAGATTTCCGCAACCCGTTCAACCAGACACCCTTAATGATCGGTGCATGGCTGGGTAATGCCCGTGTCATCACGCTTGCCAAGTCCTTAAATGCTGACCCATTTCTAGCCAACAACAAGGGCTTTAATGCTTTCCAGATCGCACTGGAACAGGCATGCCTGCACGAAGAATACGCACAGCAAAAATTACCCGCTATCTACGAGCTGCTCAGACCTGAAACACTTGCTATCCGCCTGCATGAGCAACTCATCACACTTCAACATTACGAGGCAGAATACTTTTTGGTCAACCTCATGATCGCGCTGTTTTATCGCATCCTGCCAGAAAATATTATTTTCAGTAATGGTGGTTTTAACGCCAGCAACCTGCTTCAGGCAATCGCCCCCTGGCCGGATCATCTGCTACCAGAGGATTACAAAAAACCCAACTTTATCAATCAGGTTCTGGCTGATAATCCGGACTTGTTTGTTACCACAACCGAGGGAAACTACCTGCTTAACCCAGACATTATGCTAAAGGCAGAAGGCGAGTGGCTGCCGATCTACGACATCCTCTGGTTTGATGACCTGGCGATTGGCTTCCAGAGCAATAGCCACATCAGCACCAATGACTTGCAAGCCCTGTTGCTGGAAAAAATTGATTACTACAAGCAGGCGCTGGGAATAAGCGACAGCTGAATCCGTTTATCGCCCAGTCACCCCACGCAGGAGATGCACAATAGAGCAGCAGCAAACAAAATGCTATGATGCGCGACAACTTAAATTACCGGAAAATCAGGTCAACACATGACAACAGCAAAAATCATATACACACTCACGGATGAAGCCCCCGCACTGGCAACTCGCTCACTACTCCCTATCGTAAAAAAATTTGCCGAAGCAGCCGGAGTAGAAGTTGCAACCAAAGATATTTCACTGGCTGGTAGAATTATTGCCAACTTTCCGGACAAGCTCAGTGAAGACCAAAAACTACCTGATGCACTGGCAGAACTGGGCGCACTAGCCAAAACACCTGAGGCAAACATTATCAAGCTACCCAATATCAGTGCATCTATTCCACAACTCAAAGCCGCTATTAAAGAGCTACAGCAACAAGGCTATGCAATTCCTGATTACCCTGATGATCCGCAGAACGATGCAGAAAAAGAGACAAAAAAGCGCTTTGCCAAAGTCCTCGGCAGCGCCGTTAATCCGGTACTGCGAGAGGGAAACTCGGATCGTCGTGTTGCCGCCCCCGTAAAGGAATATGCCAAAGCACACCCGCATCGCATGGGTGCATGGTCAAAAGACTCAAAATCCAGGGTAGCATCAATGAACGAGGGCGATTTTTATGCCAGCGAACAATCCGTCATTATGCCTGAAGCAGATGATGTCAAAATCATCTTTACTGATAACAGCGGGGATGAAACGGTACTAAAAGCATCTACACCACTACTGGCTGGTGAAATCATCGACGCTACGGTGATGAATGTACAGAAGTTACAGGAGTTCTACGAAGCTGCCATGCAACAGGCAAAAGATGATGACGTACTGCTCTCATTGCATCTCAAAGCCACCATGATGAAGGTTTCTGACCCTATTATGTTTGGTCATGCCGTCAAGGTGTACTACCGTAGCGTATTTGAACAGTATGCCGACCTGTTCGAAGAGCTCGGTGTCAATGCCAATAATGGCATCGGTGATGTCTACAATAAAATATCAACGCTACCAGAAACCCAACAGGAAGACATCAAAGCCGCCATTGCAGCGGTATATGAAACACGTCCGGCACTGGCAATGGTTGATTCTGACAAGGGCATTACCAATTTGCACGTGCCCAGCAATATCATTGTTGATGCCTCCATGCCAGCGGCAATTCGCTCCTCCGGAAAGATGTGGGGGCCTGACGGCAAACTCAAAGACACTACAGCAATGATTCCGGACAGATGCTATTCGGGCATATATCAGGCAACCATAGATTTTTGCAAGGAACATGGTGCTTTTGACCCAACCACCATGGGTAGCGTCTCCAATGTTGGACTTATGGCACAAAAAGCCGAGGAATACGGCTCACATGATAAAACCTTCGAAATCCCGGCAGATGGCAAAGTCAGCGTCATCAACCGGGCTGATGAAATCCTGATGCAACACACAGTCAGCAAAGGCGATATCTGGCGCATGTGCCAGGCAAAAGACCTGCCCATCAAAGACTGGATAGGACTCGCCGTCAAACGCGCACGTCTCACCAATACACCAGCCGTATTCTGGCTAGACCCGAATCGCGCACACGATAGAAACCTCATAGCCAAAGTCGAGCAATATCTACCAGAACACGATACCGAGGGGCTGGATATCCAGATCATGTCACCCATCGAAGCAACACATCACGCCCTGCAACGTATTAAGGCGGGCAAGGACACCATCTCCGTAACAGGCAATGTGCTGCGGGATTATCTCACTGACCTGTTCCCTATTCTGGAGCTGGGAACCAGCGCCAAAATGCTATCAATCGTTCCCCTGCTGGCGGGTGGTGGACTGTTTGAAACAGGTGCCGGTGGTTCCGCCCCCAAACATGTACAGCAGTTTATCAGCGAAAATCATTTACGCTGGGATTCATTAGGTGAATACCTTGCCCTGGCTGTCTCACTAGAGGATCTGGCAGAGAAAACAGGGAATAACAAAGTCAAGGTTCTGGCTGAGGCACTCAATCAGGCAAACAGCCAGTACCTTGAAAACAACAAATCTCCATCCCGTGTGGTCAACGAACTGGATAACCGAGGCAGCAGCTATTATCTGGCAATGTACTGGGCACAAGCCCTGGCAGAACAAAGCACTGACAACGAACTAAAATCACAATTTACTGAGATAGCCAGGACGCTGGAGGAAAACGAAACAAAGATTGTGAATGAACTCAATCAGGTGCAAGGTACACCCGTTGATATGCAGGGTTATTACCATGCTGACCCACGTCTGCTCGATGCAGCAATGCGCCCCAGTGCCACACTTAATGGCATTATTGGCGACTAGATTTTATGCACCAGACAGTGGAATTTGCCCATACCCCAAAAGACTGCCGCTGATGATTTAACTATCGATATACATTGACGAAAATTATCGAGGAAAAAAATGAATGAGTCTGTTACTATCCTCTCCAGTTTTAAGGTTATTCTCTGGAGAGTGTCTTGAGTAAAGTAATCGTTGTGACATCGGGGAAAGGCGGTGTCGGCAAAACCACGACCAGTGCTGCTTTTGCCACTGGGTTAGCAAGCAAAGGCTACAAGACTGTTGTCATCGATTTTGATGTAGGCTTGCGTAACCTGGATCTGATTATGGGTGTTGAACGTCGCGTAGTTTATGATTTTGTCAATGTTATCAATGGTGAATCTGGCCTAAAACAATCGTTGATCAAGGACAAGCGCGTTGATAATTTATATATACTCCCTGCCTCACAAACTCGCGACAAGGATGCACTTACCGCAAAAGGTGTTGAAAGCGTCATTAACGAGTTAAAACAGGAAGGGTTTGAGTATATTGTTTGTGACTCGCCTGCAGGTATAGAAAAAGGTGCATTTATGGCACTTTATTTTGCCGATGAGGCCATTGTAGTAACCAACCCGGAAGTCTCTTCAGTACGTGACTCAGATCGTATTTTAGGTATCTTGCAAAGCAAATCCAAAAAAGCAGAAGAAGGTGGCAGTGTAAAAGAACACCTGCTGATTACGCGCTATTCTCCGCAACGAGTCAATGATGGAGAAATGCTGAGCGTTGAGGATATTCTGGATATTCTTGCTATTCCGCTGCTGGGTGTTATTCCCGAGTCAGAAGCCGTACTGCAAGCATCAAACCAGGGAAATCCTGTTATACTGGAAACGAAAAGCACTGCCGGACAGGCATATGACGACGTGGTGAGCCGCTTTTTGGGTGAAACTATTGAACACCGCTTTCTGGATGTTGAAAAGCAGGGCTTCTTTAAACGCTTATTTGGGTAAAGCTAGATGGGATTATTTGATTTATTTCGTCAGAACAAAAAAACATCTGCTAACAAGGCTAAAGAGCGTTTGCAAATCCTCATAGCCCATGAGCGAGTTAATCGGGATGGTCCAGATTATTTGCCTCAACTACGACACGATATCATGCAGGCAATTCGTAAATACGTAAGCATTGATGACGACCAAGTGAAAGTACAGATTGAGAAAGGACGGGGCTATGATGTACTGGAGCTAAATGTCACTCTGCCTGATGATTAGTGCATTAGCACTGTGAGTACCTTACTATTGCCGTAATTTTCCCGGAAAAACACTCCATAATGCCGTTTAGCGCATTCACTATCCGGCTGGTCAGACTCAAAGGCGATATCTTTCGTTTTTTCCGTTATTTTATCCTCTAACTTCAAGACCTTGTCCAATCAAAATGTGAACTAATAGCCGATAACTGCGCTTTTCATATTTAACGCTTTTCATATTTAACAAGGTACAACAAGAGCGGTGTTGTTAGGGATATTCAAATGTCAGTGCCATTTAGCATTCTCAATGGAATGGATAGATTCAGATTTTCAGCTATAAATCCGACTGTAAAGGTTGTTGTGATTAACGATAAACAGTCGTTTGCAAATCTTGCTGGCGAGTGGGAAGATTTGCTGCGACGCACAGAAAACTCTAATATTTATCAAACACATAATTGGCTTTACACATGGTGGCACTGGTTTGGTGAGTTAACTTCCAGCGAACTTTCTATTATTTGTGTTTATTCGGGAAAATCCCTCATTGCCATAGCTCCCTTTTATTATATCTGTAAGCCTAATATTTATGGTACAAGTAAAAAATACATCCTGTGTTTGCTGGGGCAACCGGAAACTCAGGTGAATTTTACGGGTTGTGAGCAACTGGATATCATTATTGATGCACAGCCATACTACCAGGATATGGCTATAAAGAATCTATCTCAATATTTCACGCAGTCACCCTGCTTCTCACGGTTAATTTTTCATAAAGTTACCAAAGGAAGTCTACTTTATCGACTGGTACAAAGCTTGCCAAACTCACATACTAGCGGTCTTAACCATAATGAGACTGTACAATCCATTAGCCTGCCAGCAACATTTAATGCCTTCGTGAATGAGCAAACTCATCGCTGGCAAGTGAATTATCATGACTACCTGCGATTAATGGAATCAGCAGAACGCGCCGAAATCCGCCGTTCAAATACACCCGAAAATATCCATGCCGGCTTACAATCTCTGGCACTTATTATGTGTACCCAACAGCGAAAAAGATCCAGTGGTAATTGTTCATTTGATGCTGAGCACTATATGCGCTTTCATGAAGATGTCTGTCATCTACTGTCAGTTAAAGGACATGTTGAGATTGTGTCATTGATGATGGAAGGTCGATTGCTTGCTTCAATTTATTATTATCAACACCAGGGTATGGTTCAAATATATAAAATGGCTTCAGTTCGGGGTGATGGTATTCATTTTTCGCCTTTGTTTTTATTATTAGTGCATGTAGTTAAGCAGGCAATTAAAGAGAAAAAAACACGCATTGACTTTCTTTCTGACTGCCGATACTCAGAGCTGGAACAGATGTGCTTCAAGAAAGAGCAGGTAAAGTTATACACATTGCAGTGGTACAGAAATCTGGGGCAGGCTTATCTGAATAAAACCATCAATAAACTAAATCGAACCTTGCGTACACAAACAGCCAGTTTGTAGGAGCGCAGTCTCTTTGGTTATGCAGATAACAAAAAAAAGGGGGGGGAGTAATAACGTGCGACTTTAATCGCGCCAACGGTGGGTATTTCTGGTTTGGGTTCACCTTGAAGGTTATTCTCGTGTTTTTATGAATAACTGCTGCGCGGCTGAAGCCGCACGTCCTG
>JALVFC010000370.1 GCA_027030285.1 Thiotrichaceae bacterium
GTGGATGCTTCCCGGCAGAGGCTAGTAACTCTTGCTGTGCAAGCTGTAACGCAGCCTTGCTATTGCTGCCATTGGTGGGAAGCGTAAGTTTATCCAGATCCTGTAGATAAAAAGTTAGTGCCTGTTTGTCGTTTGTTAAGGGCACCAGCAGGTGAGGTCTTCCCGCATAGACCACCACACCCAACCGGATATGTTTTGCAAGTGACATAAATTCAATGCTTTCCAGTATGGCACGACGCAAGCGTGTAGGGGCAATATCCGTCGCCTGCATGGAGCGCGATACATCCAGCACCAACATCACATCCAGCTCGCTGTGCTGCAACTCTGCCCGGGGTGTATCGCTAATGCGTGGCCCTGCCAGTGCCATTGCCAATAAGCCCCAGCCCAGCGTGTAGGCGGCATCTCTGGAGAGTAGCTGCTGCCAGCCTGTTTTTTGCTGTGGCACGGTTATCCAGGGCAATAAATGTGGCTCGGCAAATTGCTGTTGCCGCCGCTGCTGAAAATAGCGTAATAGCAGATAGAGCAAGACAGGTTGCAAGGCAAGCAATAACCACCAGGGCTGGCGCCATTCAAGATAGGGGAAACTGGATAGCCAGTGAAGCAAATCAGTCATTGCCAACCTTCCCTTAAACGCAAAATTTGATACATGAGCAAGCTGAGCAAACCTGCCAGTAAAGGATAGATATACAGCTGATGCTGCTCATAACGGGGTATGGGATCTGCAAGGTTCTGACGCTGCCTGGAAATATCCTGCAAGACCTGCTGAATCGCCTTGCTGCTATGCACCTGATAGCTTTTACCGCCTGTTTGTCTGGCAATCGCCTCCAGCAAATCCATATTCACTTCCTGATACAGTCCACCCTGCACTGCGGCATCCTCTTGCACACTGCTTGAACCGATGGCAACCGTGAACACGGGAATACCTTTTCTGGCAACCAGCGTGGCGGCAGCTCTGGCAGCTACTTTGCCTTGCGAACTTTGTGCATCGGTGAACAGAATAAAGGTTTGCTGTCTGTCACTATCCTTGTCAGCTTCTTTGAGTGCCAATAACAGAGCCTCACCGATAGCGCTGTAGCGTCCTGCCAGCGTAGTAGTGACACGACTTAACATACGTCGCACCAGTTGTTGGTCACGGCTCAGTGGTACCAGCATGTATGGAGTCTGGGCAAACACAATAACCGATAGCCTTTCACCCTGCATTTTGCTGGCAAAGTCATCCAGAACTTTTTGTAGCAATGCCATACGCCGTATCGGTTTACCGTCCAGTTCATAATCCATGAGTTGCATGCTGACCGAGGTATCGACCAGAAAAACAATATCTCTTTCTGCGGGCGGGTCAGGCAACCGCTCTCCAAGCAGTACTGGCCGGGTGAGTGCCAGTAATAGCAGACTGATTGCGAAACCTTGCCACCACAGAGATCGGGCTGCACGAGGCATCAGCTGCTTCTTCGCTGACGTATCATGTTGCTTGTGTGCTAACCAGGCATCGGCAAGCGGGTGGTAAAAGTGGTTGTGGGCAGTTAAATCCACATCAGCGATAGAGATGTCCTGTTGACGCCAGTCCTGTTGAAGTCGGGTTTGCTTATACCAGTACCACAAATATAGCCACAACAGCGGCAAAAAGAGAAAACCGTAAGCAAACTGAAAATGCAGACTACCATTAAACATGCTGTGCATGCCTTGCCAACCAGTGGAGTGACTCTTCAATCAACCCGATTGTTTGTGCAGGTGGCGGATTGTCGGCATAACAGGCCGTATTCAGCTTTTGTAAAAAAGCTTGCCAGGCATCAGGGTCGGCTGGCTCATAGCTATCCAGGCGACTGACTTCCAACCCCTGACGAAGCAATGATGCCAGTTGCAGCAGGGATTTTCGGGAGAGGTTTTCGGATGATGCTGGTCCTGGTAGCAGTGCGCGGATTTGGCGCGCCGCCTGGCTAGCAGGTAACTGGCGGGTATTGCGGATTTTCAGCAGCACAATGGATACACCTGTCAGCAATAGAAATCCCGCCACTATCAACCAGGGGGAAACAGCATGCTGCGGTGGAGGCAAAAGACCTTGCAGTTGCGGGGAAAGCAGGTTTTCAATACTGGATTTCATCGGTAATTAGTCAAACCATTTAGCCCAACCCTTCTGATAATACTGTAGCAAGTGATGGCTGTAGATACTGTTTATATCAACCTCCAGCTCAGCCATATCAACGGGGAATTGCTGTGCAGACTGCATAAGCTGTGGCGTTAGATATTCCAATGATAGCGCAGTTGCTGCCTGATCCGTCA
>JALVFC010000371.1 GCA_027030285.1 Thiotrichaceae bacterium
GATGGCGTGCGGGACGCCCACCATCACCAGCAACACAATGTCACTGCCGGAAGTTGTGGGCGACGGCGCGCTCATGATTGACCCGGACCGCCCGGAGGAAATGACCTATGCGCTGCACGGCATTCTCTCTGACCGCGACGTTGCGCAGACACTCGCTGCACGTGGCCGCGAACGCTGCACAGCATTCTCATGGCACACCGCCGCCACGCAGTTCCGCGCACTTCTTCACGAGGTTGTGAATAAGGATTAGAGCTTGCGATATGCGTCATTCCTCCGTATGGCACTCCGGGGTGTCGCGGTCGGTGTCGCAGTAGAAGCCGGCGAAGCAGGCATCAGTCGTTTCGCAGCAGGGTCCTTTGTAGTAGCTGCATCTTACTCCACCGCTACAATCCTTAAAAGCTGCTCCGGGGCTTGGGCATGGATGACCTGACACCAATGCAGAAGCTTGCAGAGAAGGAAAGCGTAAACGTGATGGTGCGATGCTACAAAAGTTGACAAGGCAAAAAGGATAGACTATCATTTCTTGTGTGTGCTATGGGAGCACACATGTGTTTGCAGTTATTTAAACTAAGGGGTATATTATGACAAAGCACAAATCGCGGAAGGATATGGTACAGCCACCAAGCGGCTTCCCGGAACTGTTACCTGCTGAGCAGATAGTATATCAGAAATTTCTGGATACTGTTAGAGAGGTATATGAATTGTTTGGGTTTGCACAAATCCAAACACCGGCTGTAGAGCGTGTAGGGATTCTGACCGCAAAAGGTGGTGACGAAAAGGAAATCTACACACTGTCGCGTCTGGCTGCAGGGCCGGGAGAGAAGTCTCAAACGGATATGGCGTTGCATTTTGACCTGACTGTACCATTAGCACGGTACGTCTCTCAACACAAGGAGAAGTTAACTTTTCCTTTTCGACGTTTTCAAATTCAGTCAGTATGGCGTGGTGAACGTGCGCAGGCAGATCGATACCGTGAGTTCGTGCAGTGTGACATAGATGTTATTGGGCGCGGGTCACTGGACATTATGACAGATGCAGAAATGCCAAGCGTGATTTATCACATTTTCCGCAAACTTGATATTGGTCCGTTTGTTATCCGTATCAATAACCGCCGCTTGCTGCAGGGATTTTTTGAGCACAACGGCATCTGTGCAAGTGATATCGCAAATGCGCTACGCATTATCGATAAGCTTGAGAAGATTGGCACAGATAGTGTTGTTTCTGAACTAAGCATGCAGCTAGGCATCAAGGAAGATGAAGCGCGTGCAATGATTGACTTTCTCAGCACACAGCGCACCACAGATGAAACATTGGATTTCTTACGTTCGCAGCAGATGGGAGAAACCTTTGCAGAAGGCGTTGCAGAACTGGCGGCAGTCGTGGAGGGTATCCGAAGTTTTGGTGTGGAAGACGCGTACTTTTGTCTTGACTTGACCATTGCGCGTGGTTTGGGTTACTACACAGGTACCGTATATGAAACACAACTGGTGGACTTTCCACAGGTTGGAAGTATTTGTTCTGGCGGACGGTATGACAATCTTACATCAGCGTTTAGTGATGAAAAGATGCCAGGTGTGGGAATCTCCATTGGCGTAACACGCCTTGTCTTGAAGTTAATTAAGGAAGGTGTTTTGAAGCCCGATAGGGCAACGCCCGCTGATGTGCTGGTGACGATGATGGATGCGCGCTACCGCATGAAGTATCTGCGTGTTGCTGAACAACTGCGCAGTGCCGGCGTTAATACGGAAGTGTATCTGGAGTCTAAAAGACTCGGCAATCAACTCAAGTACGCCAATCGCAAGAGCGTGCCAATTGTGTTGATTGCTGGCGAGGATGAGATTGCCAAGGGTGTGTTTCAAGCGAAAGACATGCGCACAGGCAAGGCAATAGATGTTGCAACAAAGGATATTGTTGCAACCATACAGGGAATGCTAAAATAACAGCATTGCACTGTAAATTTAACAGCCTCTCAGTGAGAGGCTGTTTTTCTTGCATAATCTTACAATACAGTACATAATTACAGTATTGTTTGCATGCATTTTATAAAATACGTATGGCAAAAGACATTCTCTTTATTGGAGCAACACATGGTGATGAAAAAATCGGTGTTGATGTTGTGCAGAAAATACAAAAGCGAGAACGCTACAAAGAGCGGTTCGATTTTATTATTGGTAATCCTCGTGCGTACAAAGAAAATAAGCGCTTCACTCAATATGATTTGAATCGCGCAGCACCCGGTAATCTCAGTGACGCCCTCTACGA
>JALVFC010000372.1 GCA_027030285.1 Thiotrichaceae bacterium
ATCAAAGTCGGCACTGATAGCAACAGAATAGGCGTCATTGGCTGCCACATTGGCAGGAGCTGTCACCTTGGCAATCAGACAAACCTGTTCCCCGGCAGCTACATTCAGACTTGTACCAATCGTAGCCGATGCTTCTGCCCCCGTCAGTTTGCCATCACAGTCCGTATCACGGTAAAGCTGGTGTGACCAGCCAGCTGTCTGCTGACCACCGGCACTGCTGGCAAGCGCCAGTACACCCGTTGTAGGCGCAATAAACCTGTGAGCATAAAAGACTACATTGCCCGGCAAAATCTCTCCGCTATGATCAGGCTCAAAGACTGGCTTGCGGATATCTGCAAAGTCCACATCATTCTGATTGGCATTGCTAATAGTTACCGAATGCTGGTTCGCATTCACCGACCTGTAACCAGATGGATCTTTCGCCGTGGCTGGACAATGCGCAGGAACCGGCGTGCGCTCCCGTGCCGCTTCATAAACCGTATAGGAGCCAGCCAACAGCGGGAAGAAGGCATATTTCCCATCAGCATCCGTGCGGATACTCTGACAATTTGTGCCATCGTACAGCACGACAGTTACCGCACCCAATCCTTTTTCGGTACCATTCCTGATACCATTCACATCACTGTCTTCAAAGACCTGTCCACTGATCTGGTACAACTCCAGCACCTTCTCACTACGATAATCATTGACTGCTACCGTACTGGTAATCGGCGTATTGCCACTACCGCTTGCCAGATCAGTACCATTTCTGGTACCCGTGCTGTTATCACCGCTACTCTGACTGGCATACTCCGTGACGATGCTGGCAGTTGCCACTGGCGGTACCGCGCCAGGAATACGGGTAGCATCAAAGCTAATGACTAACTGGGCTCCCGGATCCATTTGCAGTGCTTTTTGCAAGATAAGGATTTCATTATCACTACCTGAGCGAACAAAATCACTGGTTTGAATGGGGGTCGTCGTACCATTTTCAGTCACAACTCCCGTCGTAGACACTGTCACATTGGATACATCACGCAACCCCTGTGGTAGCGTAAACTGCCACGCATCACCATCATCACCCGCCACCTGGAATGCAGTTGCCTGTCCGGCATTTTGCAAGGTCAGGCTAAAGTGCGCCTTGTCAATACCTGTTGTCGTAATGGTAGCGCTGGTGGTGATTTGTGGCTCAACCACTTTGGCAACAACGACATTGGAATCACTAAACGTTGTGCCATTAATTTGCGTATTGAAATAGTTACTCAGCGTTACGCCCTGCTGATTTTGTGCCTCATCCAGCACCCGTGCATCAAACTCGATAACAATATACTCCCTGTCCGCATCACTATCCTGGTTCACCAGATCACCCAGATTAAACACTACATCCGTGCCTGAGACATAACTGGCAGATGCAGCTGAAATACCACAATCCGGTGTAATGGATGCAATGGAGTTTTCATCTCCACTGACTGCCAGGGTGCCACCATTACAGGCTATTGCCGAGCTAATCCCTGTACCATTGGCAACCAGTGCCAGCTTTGCCGAACCTTCCACAAACTGCAAACCAACGGGCAATACATCCTTGATCACGACATTCGTTGCGGTACCTTCTGCAATTTGTGTTTGCAGACGATAACGTAGTGTTTCACCGATGGATACCGGACGCGGGTCAGCCATAGTATCTGCACTGCTATCTGCGGTATGCGTCTGACTGGTGCTGACAATACTTTTCAATGGAACCGGATCATTGACTTCGACGATGTGTGTCGCTGTTTTGCTATAACTCCGTTCATTGCCTGCCTGTGGTACAGTCCCTGTTGGATTAGGCGTTGTACCATCCTGCGGCAAGCTGCTCCAATCCAGGATGGCATTATTTGTGATCTGGTCACTACTCATGACACCAATCACAGCAGTTGCCTGATAAGTTAGTGTACAACTCTCGCCCAGTGGTAAGTCAGGCAAGGAAAAACTTAAACCATTGCCAGATGGATCCGAGTCATCCAGCACCGGCGTCAAACCTCCACTACAGTTTGCTGCGAAACTGTTAGCCACATATGACAGGCCAGAAGGTAAAATATCAGTTAATTTTAGATCAAAGGCATCTGCTGCTGATTGTTGTGCAGCACTTCCGCTATTAATATGTGACAGATTAATGCTATATACGATGTTATCCCCTGCATCAACGCTGCTTTTATCACTGCTCTTGCTCACCTGTAATAGCGGCTCAACAAGGCGTACCTGTGGGCTTACTGCAGCGCTGGAAGTAATGTTTTGAGTCGCTGTGAGTACACTTGCATAATTCTGCCTGGTGCCCGCGTTTACATTAGCGCTACTATCCATCACTCGTGCATTGAATTCCAGGACTGCATATTCTTTATTGCTATCATCATCGGTATTGGCAACAAAACCGCCACTGCTACTGAGTGCAAAGACAGGATCTGTTCCCGAATTAAAGCTTGCCCCATTAGCGGTGATAGGACAGTCGGGCACAATGCTGTCAACCGTACTTTCATCACCTGTTTTATTCAGGCTTGCACAAGCATTCAGCGAAGCAATATCTGTAGTCATACCCGCATTGTTGGACACAAAAGCCAACTTGCTGGTACCGTCATTTTCATACACCAACCCTGCAGGTAACAGATCCTGGATACGCAAATTGCTTAAATGACCTTCCGGTAGCTCCACCTTGACCCGATAGCGGATAATTTCACCAATCGCTACAGGGCGTAAATCAGCCAGCGAATCATCAGTGTGCGCCTCGGACGTACTTGCCAGCGATTTCTCAGGAACGGGCTTGCGGACATTCATAGAGACTTGCGAAGTACCCGGAGGGAAGGGTGTTCCACCCGGTGTAGAACGCCATTGCACGCTGGCATCATTAATCAGGATGGCACCCGCTTCCACTCCATTTTCAATATCACATTGCAGGGAAACAACCGCCTGCGCCCCAGCGGCCAATGTGGCAATCACATAATCCCCATTGCTATTGGTGCTACCTCCCGCAGAGCTAGAATAAGCACTGCAATTCGTCAACCCTGGCTGCGGCATATCACTGATAGTGACATCATAGGCAGGAGCCCCACCATTATTACTGACCGTGATATCAAAACCCACCGTATCATTGGCATCAACCGTTGCCTGATCAACTGTTTTATTGATGGACAGGGAAGGAGCGCGCACATGCAGGTTAATCCCTGCATACAGGGTTGTGGTTGTTCCCATTGTATTATCGGATGCCACCGATAACAGATTGGTTAAAAACAGATTATCCGCAAAAGGCTCAGTACTGACTTTGGCCTTTACATCCACCACAATAGACTGAGGAGTCAAGGTATTCACATCCGGCCAGCGAATGGTCAAGCGATTTTGCACCGCATCAACACTGATGCTGGTTGGTGTCAGCCCCATGGTATCACCGACACCTAGAGAAATATCAGGATTGCTGGCCAGGTTGGTAGTCGTATTAATACTGTTTACAGCAAAAACCGGGAAAGGAAAATAATCATCAAAAACAATGTTTCGGGTATCACCAGAGGGAATATCCATGCGTAAGCGGAAAGTTACCGTATCACCAGGCATATATTCTGCTTTTGGATTCACAATGATTTTGCTGGTACTGATTTTATCGATCACTACCGTTGCAGCAGAATCCTCCAAGCAATAATTTCCGGGACTGCCTGCACCATTTAGCAAGCTATAGAAAAGCTCTACCGTATTCGTCAGGCTGTCATTGGCTTCCAGTGTTTCCCCGGTAGTTTCATAGGTTTCATCAATGGTGGCAGTATACGTAATTGTACCCGTTGTAGCAGGTGCAAAATTGTTGCCATAAACAGCACTTACATCATAGGTTAACTTGGTTTTTCCAGTGCTGCCATCATGTGCCACTGTGGGAGTAATCGTATAATTATTACCACCAATGCTCATACCACTGGTGGTCACATAGGTATAACCATCCGGCAAGGTATCCTCGATTCTGATGTAGTCAGCCGTTGCATACTCACTGACAGCAAAACTTAAAGTAAAGGTTAATGTTTCCCCTGGCACAGAAACATCTGTACTCCCCCCCTTTCTGATAACAACGTGCTTACCGGCATTAGTAAAAGGATCTGATTCAGTCGCACAGGTTTGTGGATCAAGTACATCTACAATATAAACCGGAAACTCAACCAGTACATCTGTATCCGAGTCCGGTGTCCCCGTTGCACTGCTGCAAGCTACATCAATCTTTCCACCCGGTGTTGTCATATTAGTAGGAGAAAAAGGTGCCACACCAGACTGTACCTGCCCAGTAGACGAAGTGGCAGTGACCGTACAACCTGAACCGCCTGTGATATTAACAGGTCCGACAAATTGTCGCTGTGAATTAATTTTGATAGTAGGGAATGTTACAGGAGTAACGGTTAAATCACCCGCAATATCAGCTATAGCATGCACAGGAAAAGTAAATTGACTACCTGGCGGGTTTTCACTTTCAGGAGCAACCCATTTCTCAGTAAACCGAATAATTTCAGGCATCACAGGACTACTCACCCTGGTACCAACAATAGGACCATTACTACCCGTTGCTGTATCCCCAAATTCATAGGCGGGGGTTACCTGAATCGCATCACTTTGCAAAATATTTGGTATCGCATCACGATTCACATCAATACAAATATTCACATCCAGCGGGATACTACCCGTTACCACAGAACCAACAGGCAGACGCAATACATGCAAACTGCCACCAGTGGGTACATTCACTGTATCGCCTGAAATAGGATCAACCTGACCAGAAACCGGTACGTCCTCAACAGGCAACCCCAACAGAGTTGCCGAGGCAAACGTAAAATCTGCCTTGGTAATCAGACGTAGATAAGGTCCAAACCCGGTTTCGTTGCTATTCGTAAACGTCGCATCAAAACAAAACTGCTCAGCCACAAACGTTTTATCGGGAACATTAGTACTAATACCAGGCACAGGAGCTGCGAATGCCTGCGAGGAGAGAGCAAAAGTCAATAGTGCAAACAACCGTAAGATATAGTGGCTATATTTTCTTTTTAACTCTGTTGCGGGTAAAAAAAATGCCCTGGATAAAAATGCCAGCATAATTGGAAGCCAACGATACTGCCAGCCATACTTTAGTATGCATTCAAACAAGCCCATTTGATCTCTCTTATTATTGTTATTTTATGGATTTTTCTCTAGGAACGGCTGGTTATGGTTAATTATTAAGCATGAGTACTTATGAATTAACTACTGAATCAAGCCACTGGAGCTTGCCAATAATATTAGAAATGCACTGAACTTGTGCTTAATCAGAGGCTCCTTAAGCCTCAAAATTCAAAATGTGTAATAAAATTATTCACACATAGAGGTTTGCTTCCAAGACAGGAACACAAAACAATAAGTACAACCTTGTACCCACAAGTAGCCTTTTTAGTCCCGCGTTTCTTCAATAAATCAGCGATTCTTTCTCATCTTCCTGGTCAATACTAATCGCTTAACCGTATCCCGCACATCAGCATCGTTATAAAATACTGCTACCCAGTTTGCCTTCGCTCTTGGCAACAATGCAGAAAACCGTTGCCATATTGATGGTAGCGCCAAAAGGCACTGTGAACGAGGCAACAGAGTTATTACCCCAAAACGCCTTGTTTACGGGACAGTCAGGCTCATTTTTCTTTCCCGGTTCATATTCTGAATTCCTCTACTTGAATGATAGCTACAATTGCTAAATACTCAGATGTTATCCCGCATGCAATGCAGGAATAACTTTTTCCGTGCATACCTATTTTCGGCTTTCAACGGCTTATGTGTATATCCCATTCACCTCGCCTTCTGCGCCCTGCAGAAAGCGTTAGCGAGCAAAGCCGTACCTTTCTTGATTAGCTGTACCGACGATACAAGTAGATTCCAGGCTACCCCCCTCCTTTCTGGAATTGGAACAAGGCATGTCCCTTGCTAAGTTTTCATACCATAGGCTCGATAAGCAGTTTGCCACCTTCAAGATGAATCATCGCGGGTTGCCCTTTTAGTGGCGTATCAATTTCATCCAGCAATTGATACACACCAGCAATTGATATCAACTCTGCCTCCAGTCCCTGGCAAAAAATTCTTGCCGAACGATCACCATTAACTCCTGCCAGCACACGCCCGGCTATACTGCCATATACATGAATTGAGCCATCGGCCAATACTTCTGAACCAGCTCCAGTTTGTGACAAAACTACAATATCTCCCTGAGCTGCATACACTTGTTGCCCAGAGCGCACGGGGCGGGTAATCACTTTGACTCTTTCACCGGAGTAAGCTACTTCTGTATTGGTAT
The DNA here is from genome assembly GCA_027030285.1 of Thiotrichaceae bacterium. Lineage (GTDB taxonomy): Bacteria > Pseudomonadota > Gammaproteobacteria > Thiotrichales > Thiotrichaceae > HyVt-477. The sequence goes on from JALVFC010000372.1 coordinate 6,290, forward strand.
TGGTGTCGTTGTCTGCAACCTCTTCAGGCTGACTGGTATCTTTCTTAATATTCGGTTCTGTTTTGAGTTGTGATTGTTTTGCAGTGGAGTCTCGCAAAATTGCCCAGCCCGCCTGCATAGCGGAATCCACAGAGTCAGACGGCAAGTGCCGAATACCCACTGGTACAAAACTAAGTGCTCTGAGACCTGTTAGTAAGCCTTTATAATCCAGATCCGTACATTCTTCATCCAGAGACTTGCAGTCCACAATTATTGGACTATGCAGAAAAAATTGCGGAGCTTCGTCTCGTTTTTCCGTTAATGCATGCAAAATTTCTCTGACATCTGTGCTATGAATATGCAAAACATTCTGCATATTCATTTCACCTTTTATATCAATGGGCTGTATTTTCACCTGCTACTCCAGTTGCTTGGCTTCAGGCATACTTATTCATACGGGTTTTGTAGAACAATTGTGTGCTCTCGATCCGGTCCCGTAGAAATAATGTGGATGGGTGTTTCAGTTACTTCTTCCAAGCGCTTGATGTATTTTTTTGCATTTTCTGGCAGCTCATCAAAATCAGTGATACCGATGGTTGACTCATTCCAGCCAGGCAGTTCTTCATAGACTGGCTTACATTCTGCAAATTTAATGGTGGAGATGGGTGGTACTTCAAGCTGCTCACCATCTAGCTCATAAGCTACACAAATCTTGATGGTGTCCAGACCATCAAGCACATCCAGCTTGGTCAGGCAAATGCCTGAGACACTATTAATCTGCATTGCACGACGTAATGAAACGGCATCATACCAGCCACAGCGTCTAGGACGTCCAGTTGTTGCGCCAAACTCATGTCCCTTTTTCGCCAGATAAGCACCCGTATCATCAAACAGCTCAGTTGGGAATGGACCAGAGCCAACCCGTGTTGTATAGGCTTTCGTGATGCCAACGATATAGTCAAGATATCCTGGACCTACACCTGTTCCTGTACAGGCACCTCCAGCGGTTGGGCTAGATGAAGTCACATAGGGATAAGTGCCATGATCAATATCCAGCAAGGTACCCTGAGCACCTTCAAACATGACATTATGACCTGCCTTTCTATGCTGGTGTAAAGCATTGGTCACATCACAGACCATGGGGCGGATCTTCTCAGCCATATCCAGCGCCTGTTCCAGAACCTGCTCATAGTCAACGGGGTCTGCCTTAAAATAGTTCACCAGAGCGTAGTTATGGTATTCCATAACTTCCTTTAGTTTTGTCTTGAGACGCTCTTCGTCCAGCATATCGCTAACGCGCAAACCTCGACGCGAGATTTTGTCTTCATAGGCAGGACCAATACCGCGACCAGTTGTACCAATCGCTTTTTTTCCGCGAGCCGCTTCTCTGGCAGCATCCAGAGCTACATGATAGGGGAGTATAAGCTGACATGCTTCTGATATTTTCAAACGCTCTTGCACCGGAACACCCTGTGATTCAAGCATAGTAATTTCTTCCAGTAAGGCATCCGGGGCAAGCACTACGCCATTACCAATCATACAGTCAACACCTTCGCGCAAAATACCCGATGGAATCAGATGAAGCACCGTGGTTTCACCATCAATCACCAGTGTATGACCCGCATTATGCCCACCCTGGAAACGGGTCACTGCGGCTGCTTTCTCAGTGAGTAAGTCAACGATCTTACCCTTTCCTTCGTCGCCCCACTGGGTACCTAGTACTACGACAAACTTACCCATAATCTAATAATCTCCTAACCTGATTTATACTCAAATCGTACAGCCTGGTTCTGATAAGCTATGCGACCGATTACTTGTTGGTAATATTGTAACTATTCAGCATATCCATAACTGCTCAGATCCTGCTCGTGTTGTCCGAGATCAAGGCGAAACCTCTATTTATAAGTATAAATTGATCATTTTAACGCTACCGTGTCCTGCTATCGCTCCTCGCCTACATCCGTGTAGGCGACACAGAAATCGGACAACACAAGTGCAAGCTGAGTAGTTACGAGATTTTTTCCACCACCCAGTCATTACCACTACTCACAAGCTGATAATCACAGGACAAATCTTCGACCACTTCCAGCTGCACTACCTGCTTCTGTTGCAATTGACGAATCACAATATTTCCCTGCTCGCGTAGCTCTTTCATAACACGATCTAGGTTCGTATCTGAAACAGCAGGGGCTATGATTTTTTTACCTTCAAAGATCTCTTTCTGATTCTTACACAAATTACCTAAAAAACGTAAATCAGCAGAGAAGCCAGTAGCAGGTCGCGCATGGCCAAACGCCTCTCCAATACCATCATAGCGTCCACCGCGGATCAACTCACGCTGCATCCCTGGTAGATAAAGCTGAAAAACAATACCCGTATGATAGGTATAACCACGTAATTCACCAAAGTCCAGGTTGATAGTAATTTCTGGAAACATTTGCTCCAGGCGCTGCACTAATGCACGGATATTTGACAGAACGGGTAAAATGTCGGATACATGAGTACCAAGCAGGATTTCTGCTTGTGCTA
>JALVFC010000373.1 GCA_027030285.1 Thiotrichaceae bacterium
GTTTATCAGGTGGGTGTGGAAGACGGCGAAACCATCGTTGCCAAATTCTATCGCCCGCATCGCTGGAGTGATGAAGCCATACTGGAAGAACATCAATTCACGCTGGATCTCGCCGCACTGGAAATTCCCGTTATTCCTCCTATTGTTAATGACAAAGGCAATTCGCTACATAAACAGGGAAACTATCGCTTTGCCCTGTACCCCAATCGTGGCGGTCGCCCACTGGAGCTCGATAGTACCGAGCAGCTTGAACAATTGGGACGTTTTATCGGCAGAATTCACGCATTAGGGGCAAGCAGCGACTTCCATCATCGCCCTGCGCTGGATATTGAAAGTTTTGGTGATCAGTCCAGAGAGTTTTTACTGGAAAAGGGTTTCATTCCGGATTACCTGCAAGAATCCTATGCAACACTGACCGCAGACCTGTTACTTCAAATACGCCAGGCTTTTGCTGTCACAGGAAACTTTCGCCGCATTCGCCTGCATGGCGACTGTCACCCCGGCAATATTCTATACCGTATTGATACACCCCATATTGTAGATTTTGATGATGCCCGAACGGGGCCTGCTATTCAGGATTTATGGATGTTCCTCTCTGGCGAACGCTCATATATGCAGGAGAAGCTGGGTGATTTGCTCACGGGTTATGAGCAGTTTTATAAATTTGATCCCAGAGAGTTAAACCTGATCGAAGCCCTGCGCAGTTTACGCATGATTCATTACGCAGCATGGCTGGCATCACGCTGGAGCGACCCCGCCTTTCCACTGGCATTCCCCTGGTTTAATACCACGAACTACTGGGAGGATCATATTCTCAGCTTGCGCGAGCAGGCAGCTGCCATGAATGAACCTGCACTGATCTGGTAATCTGTTATTGTTACCTGTTTATCGAATGTGACTACTAGCAGGTTTCCTGTTTCATTAAGTTGTGCAACACTACATCCTTCATGGGCGTCTTTCACTAAAAATTATCATGGATACTCTTGGCAAGACCTTAATCACGCACCTATTATCTCTGGCATTATTTACAGGGCTATCAGACCTCAGTTTTGCAAAATCCACGATACCAAATACACAAACAATAACAACATGGGATGGCGGCAGGTCGCTCCCGGATAACAGACCCGCCTACCTGAAGCCATTTAGAGATCCTGTTTTTGGTTACTGGATTACTCGGGTAAGTGATTTGCAAGCCTTTTCCAAAGAAAATTTGGGTGGAGGTAAACCTTCAGACAAACTGCGTCATTATTATGCCACCAATGCAGTCTGGAACAGCGACTCCAGCAAATACATGCTGAATTTTGGGCAAGTACGTGATAGCAAAACCAATAAACTGCTGCTACTTGTGAATAACTACACATCTCTCACCGAGTTTATCTGGTCCAACACCTATCCCAACATTATCTATGGCACGAAGGGTAATGCCTTTATCAAATTTAATATTAAAACCAGAAAAGCACGGACCCTGCATGTCTTCAGGGGCTTTAAAAACATCACCTTTGACAACCTGAAAATGTTTTCAGAGGGGGATCATTATGTAGTGATCTCTGATGTACGCAAAGGAGGCAAAAAAGTAGCTGTCTACGATATGCAAAATGATCGTATCATTAGCCAGATTGATGACATTTACGCACACCCCAAAATCACCCCAGGCAAGCAACGCATTATTTCTGGCATCTCGCCCTCAGGAAAGTATGTTGTCATGATAGACCTGCATGGCGGGGCACATGTATTTGACCAGCATCTGAATCACCTGCGCCAGCTCACATCCCGCGATGAACATGCGGATATTGGTTATGACGCTGACCATAATGAAGTACTGGTAATGACCTGTCCGGCAACCATGTTCCGCCTGGATACCGGCGAATCTACTGACTTGCTGGGCAAAACGTATGGCTGTGGACATGTATCTACCCGCAACCAGAAACAACCTGGCTGGGCCTATTTCTCCTTGCAAAACGATCATCACGACACCGCTTACGGACAACCGTTATCGGCTGAAATCATTGCCGTTAGACTGGATAAATCCGGTGTCAATGTACGGCCACTGGCTCACTCAAGAGTCACCTCGCCCTGTCCTACAGATGAGGAAAGTTATTCAGCAATGGCGGTTCCTAATGCTGATGGCAGCAAGGTAATATTCAATAGCTCCTGGGGAAATCCTCTGGGTGAAATCGATGCCTATATCATTGATGTGCCACCATTGACAAAATAACTGCCAACACAACCATGCTGCCAACTTGTCAGAACATCATTG
>JALVFC010000374.1 GCA_027030285.1 Thiotrichaceae bacterium
ATTACAGGCAAAGATCTCGCCACTGCCAGGGCAAAACTTATTCGTCACCGCGAGCAGTGGAATCAGACACGCCCTGACAGCTACACATTTACATTGCAGCGTTCCGGATTTAGAGATCCGCTTTCTCGCAAACCCGTCAATATTTCCGTCACAGGCAATACGGTCAGTGATGCACGCTTTGCAGATGGCTCAAAAGCATTAGTTCCTCCAGCAAACCGACTCACCGTTGACGATCTTTTTGATCTTGTTGAGAAGGCAATTGACAGTAATGCAGCTAGTGTGCGTGTCACCTACGATGAAAAAACAGGTGCTCCCACCTCAATCTTCATAGATCAAAGCAGGCGTATTGCTGATGAAGAAGTCAGTATTAATATCAGCGATTTAACTCCACTTACACGCACTGATGCCTCCGGCACGGTATCAGGAGGAGGCGTTTCAGTTGGCGGCAAACAGCAATCCACAGGAGTGATACCGGATGATCGTATAGTTATTATCAAGGGACAACCCTATACGGTAGGTTTTCTGAAACAGCAAGTTGATGATTATGCGGGCTCATCCTATCCACCGCGTGGGGCTGTTGATAAAGGCTTTGGAATTTATCCGTGGGGTAGCAGCAACAGTTTTGCCGCTGGCAGGGCGTTTGAAAGTTTTATTAGTGATACATTCCCTCAGGGTGAACCGGGTTTAAACTTGCTTACACTTGAGCGGGCAGAACAGGCTGCGTTACATAAATACTTTGATCGCACACCTGCACCAGGTACAGCTGATGGTTTAACCACACAGTTTACCGGTAAGGTGATTGATCGTGATGGAGACGGCAAGCTAAGTGCTGGTGACGCAGTTCTGCTTCGGGATACCGGAGGCATTGCGGGCATTGACAAGATTCGCAGTCATGAACTTACCAATGCAGACATTGACGCTCTACAACAGCTACTTGCCCCGCAGGGAAAGGAAATTCAGTTAAACAGTGATGAACAGCAACGTGCTCTGGATATCTTCAGACCATTTCATATCAAGGGTGAATTTGTCAGAATCTTCGATAGCAATGGGGATGGTAAAATCAGTAAAGGGGATTTAGCACTGCATTTACTACGGCGACCCGATGGCGGCACAGATGAAATAGGTCGTTTGACACTCACAGATGCACAGGCATCAAGAATTGACGGCACCAGCACACTGAATGCACAAAAGGCTCTGGGTGCAAATCGTGCAAAATGGGCAGACAGCAATATCCATAACTATCGCTATGAATTTACCCGTTCCTGTTTCTGTCCGCGAGATCTGGTGCGCACTGTAGATATTAAGGTTAAAAATGACAAGATCACCGATGCGCGTTATCAAGATGATCAGCAACCACTTGGCAAGCAATCTGCTTCCAACAGGCTGACTGTTGATGACCTGTTTGACATTATCCAGCAAGCAATAGATCGGGGAGATCAGCTTGAAGTAAGTTATGATCCGAAAACTGGTATGCCACTGAAAATTGTCATTAACCGTGACCAGATGCCAGTAGACGGCGGACAAACCCTTACAGCAAGCAACCTGACTCGCCTGGATCAGTCAAATGAGCTGACCTTGAGCGCGGGAGTTCAAAAACAGGCACTGGATCTGTTTGGTTATATCAGTCCCGGTGGTCGCAGTCTAAAGGTGCGTATTTTTGATCAGGATGGAAACGGTAAAATCAGTGCAGGTGATATTGCCCAGTTGGGTAGTCAAAAACTAACACTCACAGAGGCAACCGTTAACCAGATTACCAACCGCCCCTCAGGTGCCCAGTTTGGACTGAGTGATCCCCAGGCAAAGAAGGCTCTGGAAATCTTTTCGGCTCCTGTTGAACGCTCACGCACCCATTTTGTAGAAATATTTGATGTTAATGGAGATGGCAAGATCAGCAAGGGTGATATAGCTATCCATATGGTAAAACCCAGCATCGTGCCAGCAGTAGCGGGCTACCATGCACCGCGTACAGAAGTTGAACGCAAAGAGTTGACCGTAGCAGAAGCAGAAAAAATCAACAATGCAGGCACTGTCAACTCACTACTTGATATTAGTAAGGGACTGAGCGTTGAACAGAAGCTGCGTCTAAGCCGTGCAGTCTTTCCTCAGGATGTAGCCTATCCGGGCAATGCACCGACTCTGGATAGCGTCATTGATGCGGATAACAATGGCAAGCTGTCTGTTGGAGATACCCTGGTGGTACGCCGTTTCAATGAAACCAAAGGCAGTTATGACATCAGCAAGCAACCGCTGAC
>JALVFC010000375.1 GCA_027030285.1 Thiotrichaceae bacterium
CTGTAGGGCGTTTCCCCAGATTGGCAACACCGGGGAGTGGTTGCGGGGTGAGTCCGTGTACACGTACCGCGTAGGCTCCTTTCGCAGCGACAATATCATCTGGCAAGGACTGGTTTAAGGTTGGAAAACCGATGCTTCTGCCACGCTTGTCACCATGGCGTACCCGTCCGGATAGTTTGTAGGGTTCACCCAGTAGTTTGCTGGCAGCTGCAAGCTCGCCTTGCGCCAGATGTTCACGAATACGTGTGCTACTGATGCGTCCACCGTCTTGCTGGATGGTTGCCGTATTGGTGACTTGCATACCACTTTGCCTACCCATTTCCTGTAACAGCTGAAAATCACCTCGACGCTGCTTTCCAAAACGAAAGTCATCACCAACAATCAGATGTTTAACATTCAAACGTTGCAGAAGGATGTTAGTGATAAAGTCTTCGGCGGACATTTCACTCAAAGCATCAGTAAAGCGGAGACAAACCAGTTCATCGACTCCCAGTGAGTTGAGAATGCGAGCCTTGTCGCGCAATGGATAGATTCTGCCGGGCAAGGGTTTGTTAAACTTCTGGCTAAAATATTCGGTTGGCAAGGGTTCAAAACTTATTACTGTCGTTTGGCAGTCAATTTTTTTTGCATACGCTTTAACCTGTTCAATAATTTTTCTGTGTCCCAGATGCAAGCCATCAAAATTGCCAATAGTTGCCGCACAGGTGGGTGCGCTAGTGTGCGATGTGGAGGGTAGGCGTATTGTGCCACGAGTCAGTTTCATGTGTGTCAATTCTAACTTAAATCCGGGAAGTTTTGTTGCCGTAGTGCTTCATACACCATGATGGCTGCTGTATTGGAAAGGTTCAGGCTGCGGGAGTTTGCTGCAATTGGAATGCGTAACAGGTGCTTGTTATCCAGCGTATCCAAAACACTATCAGGTAAGCCACGGGACTCAGGACCAAACAGGAAAATATCCCCCGGTTTAAAGGTAGCTTCGGCGTGAAATATGTTGCCTTTGGTGGTCAGTGCAAAGATTCTTGATGGCTGATGCAGTGACTCCAGAAATGCCTGATAATCTGTATGTTCATTTATAACCGCTATGTCCCGATAGTCCATGCCGGCGCGGCGTAAACGTTTTTCATCAAGCTCGAAGCTGATGGGGTGAATAAGATGCAGTGTGCTATGTGTATTGACACACAGACGCATAATATTGCCAGTATTGGGCGGGATTTCGGGTTCAAACAGTGCGATATGAAACATGGAGTAAATACTGCTACATGGCTAAGGCAGGCAGTTTATAAGGCATGGATAGGGATCGCAAGCGTGGCGCAGGTATCGGCTACTGGCAAGCTAAATACTACGGACTACCTGGTAGGACTGCCTGGGTTAGTAGCCGGGTTAGTAATAATGGAATTTCTAAGCATATGAAAAGAAACCGTATTACTGTTTAGCAACACATCACCCTTATTATTTTTTACTACTGCAAACAGGCTGTGTGAACCACGGTCAAGGTTGCTCAGGCTGGTGCTCAGGGATTTGCCATCTTCAACGATCTTTTTGCCATCCAGATAAATGGATACGCTGTCGTTAGCCTGTAACGCGGGCTCAAGTTCAAAGGCTATCGTAATATTGCCATCATTGGCGCGGATTGCCTCATCATTGTTTGGGTAGGAAACCTTGAAGGATTTGTAGGTAAATTCTTCTTCGTCTTCTTGTTGCTCGGGTTTTGCTGTTTTGGCTTCAAGAGAGGGGTCCTTGAAGCCTGGAACGATCGTTAATTCCTGTGTTTTGACTTCTTTTGCCTTTTTTTGCTCTGGCGGTGTATCACCATAAATGGTTCTGCCACTGGCATCTTTCCAAGTATAGATTTTTGCCCAGCTGGTAGCGGTGGTGACTACCAGTAAACTAAGTAGCAGGAGAAAAGCACGCATAATGGAGACCTTGATTAAATCTTGACACTCATACATCTAGGATAGCATCTGTTAAAAAAAAAGAGAGGGGCATCCGACTAACGACACTAATTTTGTCAAAGGGGGGGGGTTAGTGTGTTCTGCTGACAGTAAATCGTGCCAGCGCTTCCAGGGCTTGCTTATAATTATTATCGGGCAGGCATTGCAGGTTTTCGATTGCTTTGGATACTTCTGCTGTGGCAGCCTCACGTGTGTAATCCAGTGATCCTGTCTCCTTTATCACCTGGATGACAGCATCCAGCTGGGCTTGCTCTCCGCCTCCATTTTCAATTGCTGAGCGGATCAGGGCAGTCTGTT
>JALVFC010000376.1 GCA_027030285.1 Thiotrichaceae bacterium
GGTACTGGCATTACGGGTGCGTAGCCGTAATCAGACACTGGTACCGATGTCTGAGCTGGTGAAGGTCGAAGAAACGACACTGGAGCATTCCATTCATCATAAAGACCTGTTGCCTGTGGTGTATGTGATGGGCGACATGGCGGGGCAGACGGATAGTCCGCTCTACGGCATGTTTGAGATTTTTGCTGGTATCAATGACAAGCCCGTTGAACGCTACGGCAAAAATATTGAACAATATCTGATTAATCCTCCTGAAGACCCGTATTTTTACAGCCTGAAATGGGATGGAGAATGGCAGATTACCTATGATACTTTCCGTGATATGGGGATTGCTTATGCTTTCGGTATGTTGCTTATGTTTCTGCTGATTGTGGCGCAGTTCCGCTCCTATATGGTACCCCTGATTATAATGTCACCGATACCGCTGACAGTGATTGGGGTGATGCCGGGGCATGCCTTGCTTGGTATGCAGTTCACTGCAACATCCATGATCGGCATGATTGCACTGGCGGGGATTATTGTGCGTAACTCCATATTGCTAGTTGATTTCATTAACGAGCAACTGCGTGAAGGCAAAGAGCTGAAAGATGTGATTGTTAACGCCAGTGCGGTTAGAACCAAACCCATTATTCTAACGGCAGTTGCAGCCATGGTTGGGGCGTTCTTTATTATTGATGATCCGATCTTTGGTGGTCTGGCGGTTTCACTGATTTTTGGTATTTTGGTATCAACCTTGCTGACCCTGGTTCTGATACCATTGATGTATTATATGTATATCCGAAACCGTCAGCATCTGGTTATGAAGGGGTAACCAAAGGGGTAACAATATGACGCCATTTAGTTTGCAAGAATCTGTCAGCAAGCAGCGAAAATCATTGAGCAAGTTTCTTGGAAATGCGTTGCGGGAACATAAAGAAGCTCTGGCTGCCGTGTTCCACAAAGCTGATGATCTGAATGACTACCTGCGCAAAGCGTTGCGGGATTTGCCTTACAGCAAGTATATTTATGCGCTGGACAAACAGGGTGTACAAATCACCCCCACTATTTTTCATGAAGGCATGACAACGGTGGATTTTGGCAGGGATCGTTCCCAGCGGCCTTATATGAAACATATGCTGGCTCAAGAACATCCACACAAGGATTTTGAATTATCAGCTGTTTACATTAGTAAAAACCAGAAGCGTCCCTCTGTGACTGCTATCCAGGCAATCCGCAATGAGGATGATGAGGTACTTGGCTATCTGGGTGTTGACTATGATATCAGAGAGCTGCCACCTGCTGAGGAAATTTATGAAGAGCCTCGTCAGTATCGGCAAATAAAAGGGGATCCGGCAATACGCAGCGGGCTTTTTTTACAGCAGCGTGTAGAAAGCCACATGGATAGACAGCTTGACAGTGTAATGGCTATCCTGCAGGAGTTGATGCTGGAGCACGGGGTTCATCACTGCCAGATTCACTACTCATCCAGTCGTGTGACGGTGTGGCATGTGGATGATCCCTTTGTTTACCGCATATTGACGATGGATGAGCTGTCAGACATGAGTATTTGCCTGGCTTATCCACGTCGTCCCTATCCGGAAAGAGCCATTGTGCCAAAAGAAGATATTATGAAAATCTTCAAGCAATTCTCCGCACTTCGTTTTGCTGACCGAACTATCTATCTGCGCTCTGGATCACTCAACCTGATTAATGGCTTTATTGGTTTGAACTTCTCCTGTGATGGAACACATTACCTGATTTATGATGAGTTTCTGCAAAAAGGGCTGGGCTTCTGGTTTGGTGTAGATGAAATAAAGGAAGATAGACAACAAATGCTGGATGATATTTTGGAAAACCTGTGCCAGAGCGGGTGCAAGGATGTGAATCAGATCATACACCTGCTTGATCAAGGTGAAGTACCTAGTGAACTGAGCGAACTGAAAGCAGATGAACGCCACTACATTCATAAGGAGCTAAAGTCCATAATGAGTGTGTATGAAGCGGGTAATGGTGTCTGCGCGTTGTAAATAAAGGCTGTCAGGGAATTATCCAGGGCAGTCGGTCGGATTCGGTCGGATAAGGAACGCCGCACGACAAGGTATTAATCAAGCACAGTAGGTTGATGAGATGGTCTCCTCCCCTGCATCGGCATCAATGTGCCATAAGTGGAGATACATTTACTTCAATCCAAAAGAGAAAGGAGACCACACATGAATATATGATGATCACGGGATTTGCTGTGGCTTCTTAGTTCTCGTAGTTCTCGGA